>PKWS01000169.1:0-1286 GCA_003132105.1 Desulfosporosinus sp. | reverse complement strand
CCAGCCAAGTTTTCTTTATAAATTTGAATATAGCAGTCTCTTCCATTTACACTACTACCCTGTGAGTAAGACTAAAACAAGTATACGTTAATGCTAATGTAAATTTCAAGAAAATATTGTCGAAGTATGATTATATTTTAAATATTCCGTGATTTATCCCCTTTCATTCTACCCATAAAAAACAGCTCTTGAAATAAAGACAGCATCAAACTAACATACGTGGAAGCGTAATCCAGAAGGTCGTTCCTTTTCCCATATCACTCTCAACCTTAATTGTTCCTCCATGTGCTTCTACAATTTGTCGCACAATAGCAAGCCCTAAACCCATACCTCCATCCTTTCGTGACCGAGCTTTATTAACCCTAAAGAATCGGTCAAAGATGAAGGGCAAGGCTTCTTTAGGGATCCCTTCTCCTTCATCTTGAACAGCCAACCGGACCTGATGTTGCTCTTCTATAATTATAACTCGCACTGTCTTTCCGCGAGGAGTGTGCCCCATAGCNNTTTGAAATTTCCAGATAGACTCCTAACTCCTGTGCTCTTCCCTGAAAACGTTGATCTATATCGCTCATAAAACTATCTAGGTTAAGGCGAACTTTTTGTAAAATTTGTCCCCTTTCTAGCGAATTAATGTCTTGTAAATCTGTAACTAAACGAGCCAGACGCTTGGCTTCGTCTAAGACTAATTCAATGTATTCACTTCCCTGATGTTTAGGTATCACATCGTCTTGGATTGCCTCTAAATAGCCCTGGATAAGATGCAGGGGAGTTCTTAGTTCATGTGTCACACTGGCTAAAAACTCACGGCGTGCCTTTTCCGACCGCAAAGATGCCGTAATATCGCGCAGTACTGCTACATGCCCACGAATCCCGTCTACCTCTGACATGGGCGCCATAACAACCTGCAACACCTGAATTCCAAGAGTTAACATAGCATTTTCTACCTGATTTTCATTTTGGGCCATTGAATGAATAAATCTTACAATTTGGGTTTTTCGTTCCTGAAGTTCCGTTTCATCTTCTTGCCACAAGGCTTTGGCGGTATCATTTGCATAGAGAATTGACCCGTCAAAACTCAACATCACAACTGCATCACTAATACTTTCTACAATCCCTTGAAGCAAGTTTTTTTCCTGAGAAAGCCATTCCATGTGGTTCCTTAAACTTTCCCCCATGGAATTTAGAGCCCCAGCCAACTCCCCGAGTTCATCATTACTTGTTACTCCTTGAATGGGCAGAAAATTACCCTTCGCCATTCTTGTTGCTCCCCGCTGCATTATCGCCAA
>PKWS01000044.1 GCA_003132105.1 Desulfosporosinus sp. | reverse complement strand
CCTGATAAGCTGTTTCTATAGCCCATTCCATTGCTTCCTGCGTGTTAACCAGTCCATTTAGGGTAATCAACCCATCTCGAGCCTCCGTTTTAATTTCATGGGCATTAACCCAAGGGGATGCGACTAACGCATTTTCCACACGATTTACCAGAGTTGCGTCGTCCACCGACGTCTTTTCCAAGAACTGGATCTCGCTTCGAATTTCTTTAACTCCTCGAACTTGAGAAGCTAAGCGTTTCGCCAGCCGTTCTGTGCTCTGTGTTTCAACATGCCCGAGCAATGTCGCAATTCCACGGCTTGCTCTACAACCCAAGTGCGTGATATCTTGATGATCGGATCCTTGAAAACGCTCATTTATGCCTTTCTCAACGTCTTTATCCGTGATATTCCCATCATTGGCCACAGTTAACGAATTATCTAATTCTCGAACCCCGTCGATTCGACCCACTCGACTTCCGAAGAAATCTTTTTCTATGAGACTGTCAACCGTCCCCCAAAGTGTTGCCCGATCCCCTTTGACCTCCGCGTGAAGTCCTTGGCCACTTTCTCCGAAATGTGTATGAATGAGTTTTTTGATATCCCGAAGGACATCTTGTTCAGAACGCGAATTATGCATAAATCTCCCTCCAAAATGAGAACTGTTGTTACTCTCTCATTTAGAGGGTATTTTGTCCAAGATTTCCTCTTTTAATCTGAAGCCATTAGTTATTAGTTAACTCTATGATTGCAATTTTGTTTATGTTTGCACCAACATCTCCGTGGGTTGCACCACCGCTGATCGAGACTCGACAGGAGTTCAATCTAATAAGGTTGTCCAAAGCATTAATGGCTAATAAATGAAAAAGGCCCCCACCGTTTCGATAAAAGCCAAATGAGTAGGACGAGAGTTTAATGAGGAATATTATGCCTAGGATTCGGTTTGCTATGCGGAGGTAAATAGACAAAACCTACCAGCTTACAGACTCAGTATTTGGATATATTAGAATTAGAATGGTAGATGAGCTTCTTGAAGAAATATTGCCAATAACTTACAAGAAGTTATCCGTTCCATTTAAATCAAACAAAAGGGGGGAGCACTATTGCTCTCCCTTCTCACGTCTTATACAAAACAACAGTTACCCAAACGATTGGAGAAAGAACTGAGAAAACAGAATGAAACACTAACTATTTGAGATTCGTATCTAGATGAAATAATTGACTAAGTGTAACAAAGCGATAACCGTTGGATCGTAGTTCATCTATCACCTGGTCTAATGCTTTAACCGTTTGACTCCGCATACCGCCGCCATCGTGAAAAAGAACTATTGCGCCTGGGAACACATTAGAAAGTACATTTTTCTTGATGATATTAACACCTGGTTTACGCCAATCTCTGCTATCGGCACTCCAAAGAATTACCTCAAAGCCATTTTTTTTAATAATTTCTGTTTGACTTTTTATTGTGAATCCCCCTGGCGGACGATAAAAATAAGTATGAATCCCAGTCGCCGCATATACTGCTTTGTCAGTCCGCCTAATTTCATCGAGTGTTTTATACTGAGAATAACGCTGAGAATAATCGTGGGTGTATCCATGATTACCAATCTCATGCCCCTCCTTGAGCATTCGACGCAATAAATCTGAGTTTGCTTCTACACCTTCTCCTAAGACAAAAAACGTTGCGCTTACCTGTTTTTCTTTTAGAATATCAAGGATCAGCCCTGTATAAGAAGGATCAGGGCCATCATCAAACGTAAGCGCAACTACTTTTTCTTGAGTATGACCCATGGAATCAGGTGCTCCCTCTTGAGTTGGTACGGCCTCAAATCGAGCGACACCCATTAAAGAGATTGCTAGCATGGCAAATAGCATTATAGAGGTAATTCTCGGTCTTGGTAACACAAAAACTCTCATTGCACAACTCCTTCTTGTTATTATTTTTATGAGTATCTATTGATTTCAAGCACCCTTGAGATTAGGCTGGGCATCACTTATTTATAATAGAGCAAAAAAAATCCCCTCGCTAGGAGGGGGAGTGAAACAGGGTCAAAAAATGGGTGCGGTGGCTATTTGCTATTTCTTATTGTTTTTCCTCACCACGAGCAATTTTGGCAACTTCTAAAGCATCTTCCTGATAAATGTTGGCTAATACCCACCGATCATCTTGCCAAACAAACTCCCAAAATTCTGTGTAGTAGAGCCGGTTCTCATTATCGCCGGATATCTGCACATTGGAAGCATCTACCGTGTAATCCACCAAGCTAGCTGAAACCATGACCATAAAATGTTGCGTTTGTTCATCCATATAGCTATGGATGAATTCAATATCCCCTGTGTTTAGGATAGGTTCTTTGATCATATTGCGTTCTCCACGCGCTTTCATGCCTTGAATATCTGCTCGGTACTTATTGCCTATGGGTGTTGCCACATAATCATTCGCTGCCGAAAGGTCTTGGCGGCTCCAAGCATCTTGCAACCAGAAGAAGACTTGTCGGATTCGTCCGATAAGATAATCCCGATCCCAGCGTGGAAACGTCTCTGAATAATAGAGCATATTTTCCCGCGTAAAGTTAATTGCCTTCCCAAAACGCTGAAGATTATCTGAGTTGGTGATAGGGCGCCCATCAAGACCTACTGGCATCTGGCTAGAAGAGTCATTGGTACCAAAACCACGCACCTTGCCCCTTCCCTCGCCATTTCGACGAAAGGAGCGCCACGCTTTGAAAATAAAGTAGCCGATAACCAGTAAGAAGAGAAAACCGAGAAATCCCCCAGATGAAGATCCTCCTGATCCTCCACCGAAGAAAAAGAATGGCATGGGAAAGAACCCACCAAGCCCTCCACCGGAAGATCCTCCTG
>PKWS01000034.1 GCA_003132105.1 Desulfosporosinus sp. | reverse complement strand
CATAAGTCTTCATTCATAGCACTTACACAAGCAATGAAGACGGGTACGAGGGTCAAGATAAATCAGGCGATTTTTAGTCAAGCCATTGTCGAACTAAATCGTCAAAGGGAATTAGGGGAGGTGATTGCCGGGCAAACTCCATGGTCAAAACAAAATAAGGTGTCAGCTATTAAAGAGGGGAGGCAATAACAAAGTGACAAGTGAAAATCTGTTTGAAGAACCAGGTCTAAAACAAATCACTGTGTGGGCCAGAGGAGTCTATGAGAACAAGGAAGCCCGCGACGTAGTAGTTGCCCTAACTGAGGCCGCTGCCTTGGAAGGCAAGCATGTTCAGGCTTGGGAGAATTATGTGGATCTGCCGGATCGTATTTATGTTCCGGTCCGAGCGTATGGGAAAATTAGCGATCAGGTCATTGAGTCCAGGTATGTTTATGAAAACGAGGTACCTGATATCGTTGCACTTACGGAGGAAACTCTGGTAAAAGGCATTGATATTTTGGCTGGAATCAAACCAGGCGCAGTACTGGTGATCAATACCAAGAGATCGGCAGAATATTTATTAAAGTTTATTAAAAAAGGCACAGAGAACCTTTCACGTATTGTAACAGTCGATGCAAATAGCTTGGCAAAATCCATTATCACTTTGTCTGGAGCAGAAGGAGCTACCGACGCATCCGGTATTGGCAAAGGGATGGGTGCTGCATTAGCTGCGGCTATTGTTAAAGCTACAGGGATTGTAGAGTTTGAAAGCCTGCTTAAAATCGTGGCCAACAAGAGTGCGGCTAAAAAAGCTTTTGACCAAGCGGTTGTTGTCGATGTAAAAACTCTGACAAAAGCTATTTAATCATTCTAAAAAACATTAAGGAGGTGCGAAAAAATTGACTGTACCATATGAGAAAATTCCCTTTGCAGGTACTGTGCCTTCCCCCCAAAAAGAAAACGAGGGCATGATTACTGGTAATTGGCGTACTCGTCGCCCTATATTGGATGCTGAAAAGTGCACAGATTGCCAACTTTGCTGGATTAGCTGCCCGGATTCTTCAATTAACCTGAGTAATGCCACTAGTAGACTGTCTTTTAACTTGAAGTATTGCAAGGGTTGCGGCATCTGTAATGAGGTTTGTCCAGTTGGAGCAATTAGCTTGGTGCCTGAGTTAGATTTTGAAGACTAATTTTATATTTATAGGAGGTGAAATAAAGCAATGGGTGTTAAAAAAAGAATGTCTGGCTGTGTGGCTACTGCCAACGCCATTAGATTAGCCAATGTTGACGTTATTTGTTCCTACCCTATTCGTCCCTATACTGGCATTATGTCAGAGCTGGCAAGAATGGTAGCAGATGGAGAACTTGACGCTGAATTCATTCTTGGTGAAGGTGAACACGGACAATTGAGTGTTGTGTATGGTGCTGCAGCCGCTGGTGCGCGCGCTTTCACCGGTAGCTCAGGCGTAGGTGTTATGTATGCAATGGAACTTTATTCTCCAATTTCCGGTGAGCGACTTCCGCTCCAAATGGCGATTGCTGACCGGACCTTGGATCCCCCGGGTGATTTTGGTTCTGAGCAGACGGATGCTATGTGTTGTCGTGACCAAGGCTGGATTCAAGGATGGGCTTCTACGCCCCAAGAAGCTTTGGACATAAGTCTTATGTACTATCGGATTGGTGAGGACCCCCGTGTTCTGTTACCTCAATATGCTTGTCAGGACGGATACTTTGTATCCCATATTCTTGGTGAAGTTGATGTTCCATCACAAGCGGAAGTTAAAGCATTTTTACCCCCTTATAAAAATCACCATGTCTTAGACGTGAAAAATCCCATGATCATCGGCGCTCAGATTGAACCTGAAATGGGTCCTGGCTTGCAGTATCAACGCTACCTCGCTGTGGAAGGTGCCCGTAAGGTGATCGAAGAAGTCCATGAAGAATTTGCGGATATCTTCGGTCGTAAATATAATCCTTGGCTTGAAGAGTATATGACTGATGATGCCGAAACGGTTATCTTTATACAAGGCGGGCATGCTGAAACGGGTAAGACTGTTGTGAATCGTCTGCGTAATCTCGGAGAAAAGGTTGGCCTAGTTCGCTTACGTACCTTGCGTCCTTTCCCAACTCAACAAGTACGAGAAGCTTTGAGCAAATTCAAGGCCGTAGGTGTGATTGACAACTCGGTTAGCTTTGGGATCTCCTGCGCAGCGGGTATTCTGTTAACTGAAGTTCGTGCAGCCATTTATGACATGGGTGACAAAGTTAAGACAGTGGGATTTGTTGCTGGCTTGGGCGGCGAAATGATAACCCACAATGAATTTTACAAGGTATTCACTAAACTTAAAGAAGTAGCCAAAACGGGTAAGGTTGACAAGCAAAGCTACTGGCTACCCTTTGAACTGTAGACTTGAAAGGAGGGAATCAGGTGTTAGAAGAAATTAAATCGATCAAAAAGGCGCCCGTAGAGGAATACTACGTTCCCGGTCACCGAACCTGTGCCGGGTGCGGACCTGCTTTGCAATATAGACTAGTGGCTAAGGCTGCTGGACCTAATACGATCTTTCTTGGACCTACCGGCTGTATGTATGTTGCAAACACAAGTTATGGTTGCGGTCCTTGGGCTACTCCTTGGATGCATACCCAAATTACCAATGGTGGCGCAGTCGCCTCCGGTGTTGAAGCAGCCTTCAAGGCTATGATCCGCAAACACGAAACTGATGCAGAATTCCCCAATATTATTGTTATGGCTGGCGATGGCGGCACCTCAGATATCGGGATACAGGCTCTCTCTGCAGCTTTTTATCGCGGTCACAATATCCTATTCATTTGCTATGATAACGAATCTTATGCAAATACAGGAATTCAGGCCTCTCCGATGACTCCCTATGGTGCATGGACTACCTTTACTCCCGCTGGTCCTGTCGTTCCAGAAGGTAGAAAACTTATGCCTAAGGATATCACTAAAATAATGGCTCATGG
>PKWS01000167.1:1950-6420 GCA_003132105.1 Desulfosporosinus sp. | reverse complement strand
ATGGGCTCAAAAAGCAGGCTTTATAGCGCTAGATGAGGTGAAGGGCTTTAAACCTGGGCAAAAGGTCAGTCTGGCAGTGCGAGGTAAAGCTGGCATTTTGGCGATAGCGGGTACTCGGCCGTTAAACGAGGGTTTCCGATTAGTTGCTGCACATATTGACGCTCCCCGGTTAGACATAAAACAGCGCCCTCTCTATGAAGAAGAAGGATTGGCCTTTTTCAAAACTCATTATTATGGAGGAATTAAAAAATACCAATGGACGGCCCTGCCGCTCGCCTTTCATGGTGTCGTTTTTTTACGCGACGGTCAGAAGCTTGAAATCGTGGTCGGAGAAGACGAAGAAGATCCTATCTTTACCATTACTGACCTACTCCCTCATTTAGCGAAAGACCAAAACGACAAGAAGTTAAGCGAGGCCATTACGGGNNGTAAGTGCAGAATTAGAGGTCGTACCAGCAGGTAAAGCCCGCTATGCGGGCTTAGATCGAAGTCTGATTGCGGGATATGGACAAGATGACCGAGTCTGTTCTTTTGCTGCCTGGAAGGCAATTGAAGATATAGAGCAGCCGGAGTGGACTACGATTGTTATATTTGCAGATAAAGAGGAGATTGGCAGTGACTCCAATACGGGCATGAAAGCGCTCTATTTGGAGAACTTTGTTGCAGAACTTATTTCCTTGCAAAATGGAACGTATGACGGATTGATGGTTCGACATGCGATGGCCCTAGCCAAAGCGCTTTCGGCGGATGTCGCCGCTGGATATGATCCTAATTATGCAGAGGTTATGGACAAACGGAATTCTGCTTTCCTGGGCCGTGGTGTGGTAATGATTAAATATACTGGATCTCGAGGCAAATATGGAGCTAACGATGCGAACCCGGAATTTATTGCAGAGGTACGTCGAATTTTTGATGAAGCCAAAGTCTCTTGGCAAACTGCGGAATTAGGTAAAGTGGACCAAGGCGGCGGTGGAACTATAGCTCAGTATCTGGCAATTTACGGAATGGAAGTATTGGATTGCGGCGTAGGTATCCTAAGCATGCATGCACCCTGGGAGATATCTTCAGTCGCAGATCTGATCATGATGATGCGGGCGTATCGAGCATTTTTGTTGGCCATAGTATAAAGATTAACAAAAGTACAGAAAAGGGCGATTTATATAATGTATGTCTCTTGGATAGAAAATATCAGCGATTTTAATTGGCATAAATTTGGATTTGCTGCTTTGAATACAGTACTGTATATTGTTGTTATCCTCGTTGTAGCACGAGTTGCGTACGGATTACTTATTTATCTGCTAAGGCGTATGTTAGTAGATCCAAAAGGAAAACATCTTCTGGATGAACGTAAAGCAAATACCTTATTTTCGCTCCTCCGAAGTATGTTATTTTACGGAATTACCTTTACGGTAATTTTGCATACCTTCCGCGTCCTTTTTCCCGCTGATACCGGGACCCTACTGGCTTCGGCCAGTGTTTTAGGAGTTGCCCTAGGTTTTGGTTCGCAGAGTTTGGTTAAAGATATCATTGGTGGTTTTTTTATCCTTTTTGAGAATCAGTTCTCGGTTGGAGAATTAGTAAAGACAGGAGAATTCATAGGTACGGTTGAAGAGACTGGGATTAGGACGACACATATAAGGGCCTGGGGTGGGGAACTCCACATCATTCCAAATGGTAGCATTACTGCAGTTACGAACTTTAGCCGAGGAAAGATGTTAGCCAAGGTTGAAATTCAGATTCCCTATGATGAAGATCTTGACCGAGCGATGGGAGTGATGAGCGCTGTTTGTAAAGAAGTCAGTGTAGAGTTCGGAAAAAAAATTATTGAAGCTCCAACAGTCCAAGGTGTAACCCAGTTCGGGGAGCGCAATGTCGTTTTACGTGTTATTGCTTTCACCCAACCCAATGAACAGTGGAGTCTAGAACGGGAACTGCGTCGGCGAATTCACAGTGCGTTTTTGAAAGAAGGAATTCGTACGCCTCAGTTCCAAAGCATTATTGTGACAGATCCCATGAAACGTTCTTTCAATGACGAGAAAGATACTATGATGGGGCCAAGGGATAAATAAACTCACTTCAGATGACATATTAGAGGGAGGGGAGCCGACCGATGATTCCGTTGAAGGTAGGAGATATTGTTCGTCTTCGAAAAGCGCACCCTTGTGGAAGCATAGATTGGAAAGTGATGCGAACGGGAATGGACTTCCGAATTCAGTGCTTAGGTTGTCAACACCAAGCCTGGATACCCCGAATCAAACTCGAACGCAATTTAAAGGAGATTCTACAGCAGACTGAAGAAAATTAACATCACTTACTGTAGAGATAGCTTGTCTGTGTATAAAGAGGAGGGAAAGCATGACATTACATGCAGGAATTGTTGGTTTGCCGAATGTCGGTAAATCAACCTTGTTTAATGCAATTACCCAAGCAGGTGCTGAGGCTGCAAATTACCCATTCTGCACGATTGAACCAAATGTAGGAATGGTGGAAGTGCCTGATTTTCGCTTGCAAAAACTGGCTGAAATGGTTCATCCCAAGAAAATTGTTCCCGCTACCGTCGAGTTTGTGGATATTGCCGGACTCGTAAAGGGAGCGAGCAAAGGAGAGGGATTAGGAAATAAATTTCTCTCCCATATCCGTGAAGTCGATGCGATTGTGCATGTTGTGCGTTGTTTTGAAGACGAGAATGTAATCCACGTCGAGGGAAATGTTAACCCTAAAAGGGATATTGAGACGATAGATCTTGAGTTGGTCTTAGCTGACATGGAGAGTGTGGAGAAACGAACGGACCGTTCGTCTAAGCTCTTAAAGACGGGGGATAAAAAGGCACAAGGCGAAGTGGCCCTTTTGGAACGATTAAAGGAAGTCTTTAATCAGGGAAAAGGAGCTCGTTTTTTGACTTATACGGATGAGGAACGAGCAATTCTTAAGGGCTTTTCACTTTTGACTCTAAAACCGGTGCTCTATGTTGCCAACGTAAGTGAAAACGGTCTCTCCACAGCTGCCGACAATCCCTATGTTCAGCAAGTAATGGCGATCGCGGCAGAAGAGGGCGTAGAAGCCGTTGTTGTTTGTGCACAGATTGAAGCTGAGATTGCAGAACTTGAAGAGGACGAGAAAGAGGTATTCTTAAAAGACTTAGGTCTGGAAGAGTCGGGACTAGACCATTTAATTCGGGTTGCCTTTCATTTGCTGGGCCTTATGACGTTCTTTACTGCAGGTCCTATAGAAGTGAAAGCATGGACAATTCATCAAGCAACTAAGGCGCCCCAAGCCGCAGGGGTAATCCATACGGATTTTGAACACGGATTTATTCGGGCTGAAGTAGTCGCGTATAAGGATTTCGTCGAAAACAATGGGTTGAACGGTGCCAGGGATAAAGGCTTAGTTCGCTTGGAAGGAAAAGAATATATTATGCGCGATGGAAACATTGTTCACTTCCGGTTTAACGTTTAACGCCCTACGCCTTTTCATGCACTAGTCAGAAAGTATAACTGTCAGGTATATACTTTCCTACAGCATAAGTGCAACTAGGCGGCCGCCTTCGCTAAGCTTGGCGCCAGCCAAGTTTTCTTTAGATAATATAAAAATTGCTTTTATTAAACTATAATGGTATAATTTTTGCTTGGTAGTCTAAATATTCCCTGCTCCGTTCAACGGGGCCGCTTAGTCCGAGGGGAGGTGCAAATATGAAAGCGTACGAATTACTTTATATCATCCGGCCAGACCTAGATGAGGAAGCGACCACAGCACTGGTTGATCGTTTAAGTGGGCTCGTAGCCAGCAATGGCGGCGATAACTTGACGGTTGAAAAGTGGGGTAAGCGTCGGTTGGCTTATGAAATCCAAGATTATAAAGAAGGTCAATACATCCTGATGAACTTTGAAGGCGAAGGTCGTACATCCCAGGAGATTGAACGGGTTATGAAAATTTCCGATGATGTAATCCGTTTCCTGACGGTTAGAAAAGAAGACTAAAAGGACGGTGGGGATCACATATGTTGAATCGAGTCGTTTTGATTGGCCGATTAACGAAAGACCCCGAACTACGCTACACGCCAAATGGTGTAGCGGTAACAAACTTTACTTTAGCAGTTGAGCGTAATTTTAAGAATGCTCAAGGTGAAAAGGAAACAGACTTCTTTACATGCGTTGTGTATAAGCAACTTGCTGAACTTTGTGCCAATTATCTTGCCAAAGGAAAGCTTGCTTCAGTAGATGGACGAATCCAAATTAGAACTTATAACGATAAGGACGGCCAAAAGCATTGGGTTACAGAAATCATAGGTGAAAATGTTCAGTTCCTAAGTCCGAAGGACAGCGGGGACGGGAGCACAGAATCACCTTCTCCAAGTGGAAAAGGCTCGTTTGGACATGAAGTGAATTTGGATGATGACATCCCATTCTAATAAGGGAAGGGGAGAATTAGTATGAAACGTGAACGAGGACGTCGCCCACGTAAGCGGGTATG
>PKWS01000167.1:0-1935 GCA_003132105.1 Desulfosporosinus sp. | reverse complement strand
AAACGGGCTCGCAGTATTGCCTTGTTGCCATATAGTATAGAGTAAAGAAAACTTGGCTGGCGCCAAGCCTCAGCGAAGGCGGCCGACTTAGTTGCACTTATGCTGCAGAAAGTATATAACTGTCAGTTATACTTTCTGGCTAGTGTAAGAAAAAGGGAGCGAGAGCTCTCTTTTTAATTTTTCAAGGTTATCCACATTCAAGACTCCCACTTCTATAAGGGGTGTTCTATGTTCTGCTTCGGTGGGGGTAGACTCCCCCACCGAAGTCTCGATGTTCAGCTTTAGCGTAAGCGAGTTCACTTTACACGTTATGGTTATATTTTCATAAGACTGAGGTGCAGGAGATTTGCTGGGCTATCACGAACTGTATTGGATAGTGCAGTCTGTCTTTAGGAACATCCGCACTTTTTAGAAAATGGACTTTAGGAGGGAGCAACCCTGGAAAATTTTGAAGTTGATATTGTCAAGGGCTTAAGGGCCATTGATGAACTAAAGGTCAATTTAATTCAGGCACAGTGGCTTATCCAACATGGGACATTGTGTGGTTCAGAGGATGAGATGGTCCAAGGGTTGGCTGATCTTGTAGGGATGAGTTATTTGCTTGCAAGGCGGTTGGGTTTTGACTTTTCCCGTCTGGATCGCATGCTTTTACAACGTCTTGAGGGAATAAGAAATACGGATGAAATGAACCTTGAAAAGCAGTGGGGAGATGTGAGCTTACTTTTAAGCTATCTTGCCCCTGAAGACTGAGTATAGGAGAATTGTTTAACATGTTGTTAAAAGATGAAGAGGCTTTGAACTATTTAGCGGGGGCTATCCTATTGAGCTTTCCTTGGTTAGGAATGGTTTTGGGAACATGGGGCTTTGTCTGGGAAGTACTCATGTTAATCGCAGTGTTTTTGGTAGGCCGTCGCAGAGGGTTGCGTAGAGCTACGTTGTCTCTGCTGATTGGTTATGTTGCACCGTTGATCGTTTTTGGAGCAACGGCCTTCAATCTGATGAGCCTCGTCCCCCTAGCAGGTTTATTAGGTGTTCTGGGTTGGCATAAGCATTGGCCAGTACGTGTGACCTTCTTCTGGAGTGCTGCGTTGGCCACAGTTTTAGGAACAATACCCACCCTTCTATTCATGGCGCAAGGGTTTAGTGCCTTAACCACAAGTGATTTGATTAATACGACAGTTCAACAATACCAAGCTTCTGGATTACTGGCAACGATGCAACAACAAGGGATCACCGAGGTGCAGTTTCGAGATTTATTGCAACAAGGAACTTTAATCCTTCCTAGTTTTGCTGCGCTGGCCGCATTAGTTGAGTTTGGATTTGTTTTTTATTTTGTGAGAATCTGGTTTAATGAAAATGAGGGACGGATCCCGTTCGCTCGTTGGCGTTTGCCTTGGTACGCGGTTTGGGGCGCAGTTTTAGGTATTGCATTCTATCTTTTAGGTGATCAATTTTCTTGGACAGTTCTTCGTGTATTAGGCATTAATTTAATGGTTGTTTACGGGGCATTAACCTTAGTGTTAGGTGTTTCTGTGTTTGTGTATTTGTTGCAATCACCAAGGATTCCTCGCCTTTTGAAATTCGCATTAATCATATCCAGCTTTATTTATTTCTTCTTCAGTGTCGTTAGTCTAATAATGTTTGGACTTTTTGACCTAGTTTTTAATTTTCGTCGTCTACCAGAAGAACCGTAAGGAGGAATTCACATGAAGGTTATTCTTCAAGCAGATGTCAAAGGAACGGGTAAAAAGGGACAGATTTTTGAAGTTGCTGATGGGTATGCTAGAAACTTTCTTTTTCCTAAAAAGTTAGCGACTGAAGCAACTACTGGCAATATTCAGGATATCACCCATAAGAAAGCGCTGGAAGATCGCCGAAAGGGGAAAGAAAAAGAAACTGCTGTTGAATTAGCAGGTAAACTCAATGCTCTTCTGA
>PKWS01000335.1:2041-11992 GCA_003132105.1 Desulfosporosinus sp. | reverse complement strand
TGCGTTTCTTCACGCCTTATCGTCTGCGTTCATTGACGCAATTCCTCTCTCCGTACTCTCTAAGCTAAGAAACTTCCTCTGGCTTGGGTCGCCCTGGGGTTTTGGAATGACAATGGACGAACCTCCGTGGTACTGTTTGCGTTTGTTGCCTTAAAAAATCGTCCTATTATGTACACTGTTCTTAAACATAGCCTAATTTTAAAAGCACCTTCCCAAATGATGGGAAGGTGCTTTCTTGCGCGTTTGTATTGCCCCTATATGTTATCCCTACCCGTAAAATACTCCCGTCTCTCGGACATCATACCCACCAAGCGCAAGAACATCTTCCTGAAACGCTTTGCTTTGGATGACCGAAATCATAGCTTTCATGCGGGGCTCCTCAAGAAATTCTCGCGGAATCGCAAGATCATACCGTTCTTCTCCAACTATCACATAATCCAGCCCTAGCGCTTCAGCAGCACTCTGAATACCCAGTCCTACATCAGCTGATCCCGAGGCAACCGCTACGGCAACCGCTAAGTGGGTAAATTCCTCCCGCTCATACCCCGAAATTTGTTCTTTGCTTAGGCCTTGCTTCTGGAGCAGATAATCTAAAAGCACCCTCGTACCGGACCCACCCTGACGATTGATAAATCGAATGCCTGGCTTGACTAAATCCGCTAGAGTCTTAATATTCAGTGGATTTCCTTTAGGCACAATAAGGACTTGGGTTCTATAAACTAAATTCATCAAGGCGACTTCTTTCCCCGGCAAAAACCGTTGCAAATACGAGTGATTGTACTCCCCTGTAACTGGGTCGAGCAAGTGAATCCCCGCAAAATGGGCTTCCCCTTTACGGAGAGACAGAATTCCAGCTAGGCTCCCTACATGAGCTGAGGCAATGCCCCCCTGCCCACCCCTTGCCTTCATATGGCTACTTAAAACATCCAACGTCAGATCATGGGACCCAATGCATACGAGAGTTTCTTCTAACTCCGAAACGGGCCGTAAAAGCTCAACGGGTACCGTTTCTCCCTCATGAAACCCTTCTTGTAAGCGAGGAACCCGCAGCATCCCATCCGCTCTTACCAGGCTCATCGTCACGCCTGCGCCTCTATTCAAAGGGGCAGCAACCCAACGTTCTCCGACTCTTCCTACTTTAACTCGTACAAACTCTTCACTACCTAACGAGGAAAAAACTTTCTTGCTGATTACGGCATTCAGTGTAGCCTGTGAGTCTTTACTTAAACCCTGCAAATGCTTGACCCAAGGCTCCAAGAACAAATGCGCCGTCAGATAGGCGGATACTGGGTAACCAGGAATACCAAACGTGGGCTTTCCTTGAACTTCTCCTAAGACAACTGGTTTACCCGGCTTAATTGCAACTCCGTGCAGATAAAGGGTCCCAAACTTCTTAACCATTTGAGACGTATAGTCATCCCGTCCTTGAGAGGATCCTGCGATGATGACCAGAATATCCTGAGACGCCGCCATCATGAGAATTGCTTCTTCTAACCGCTCAGGTTGATCCGGTGTTATCGGCCAAATTGTCGCAGACCCGCCCCATTCCTCCACTAAGGACGCAAGGACTGTGGAATTACTATCCACAATATCTCCCACCTTAAGGGTTGCCTCCGGTGGACAGATTTCATCGCCCGTTGGCATTATCCCCACTCGTGGCTTAGACCGAACTTCTACCTCCAAAACCCCTGCAGCCAATAACGCTCCCTGATCTTGAGGGCGAATGCGATGATGAATCGGGAGAAGCACTTCCCCTTCAACAATGTCCTCCCCTACTGGCCGAACATTATTCCAAGGTACGACCGGAGCCTGAAGTAAGATCCTGCCCTCACCCAATTCCAAGACTTCTTCTAGCATGACGACCGCGTCCATCCCCTCAGGGATAGGGTCCCCGGTATCTACTTGAATCGCTTGAGCTCCGAGTTCTAACCAACGAGGCTCTCGCTCCGAAATCCCGTGAGTATCCTTGGCTCGAATTGCATATCCATCCATCGCCGAAGCCGCAAAATGAGGAGAACTTCTTTTAGCACGAACGATCGCCCCAGTGATTCTATGCAGCGATAAGCGTACATCCAAAGACTCGTTTTTCGGCACACAGCGCCCAGCAAGCTTGTCCATCATCAAGGCCAGTCCTTCTTGCCATGCCGTGTTTTCAAGATATATTTGGCGTTCCACGTTTCCTTTGCCTCCCCGTTTCTAAGCAGTTTTATATAATTTATCTGATGGCTAACCGTCACTAGACTCCTACCTCTTAAGCGAGAGATAAGTGGCGCTAAGCCCCTGGATAAGTTCAACTAAACTTCAGATGAAGTAAGTTTCCTTTATCTCAAAAACCGAAAAGATACTTCTTTCCCTGCTTCTATACCCTCAGTATCTAAGCCAATGTGCACTATGGCATCTGCCAACACCATCGTCCGAATTAAGCCGGATTTCCCTCGAATCGGTTCAAGCAGCCATCCTTCTCCGTTTGATATAAGGCGTGTACGCACAAACTCCTCCCGACCACTTCCAGAATATAAGTTCTGGGTTAACTTACCCTTGGGAAGAGGATCAACTTGGGGGTGTAACACAGACCCATCCAACCACGGGCGGACGATTGCGTCAAAAACGACCATCGCAGAGGCAGGGTGTCCAGGAAGTCCAAAAATTAGTTTGCCATCCACGACCCCACCGATTGTAGGCTTACCAGGTTTAAGTGCTAGACCGTGAAACAGCAGTCCAGGCTCTCCTAGCTCGCCAATTAGCTGAGCGGACAGGTCACGAGTCCCTACAGAGCTTCCGCCAGAGAGTAAAACTATATCATTTTCCCTTAACATTCGTGTAAGCATTGTATGGAGTTCTTCAAGGTCATCTTTCACAATCCCATAATGATGGGCATCAGCACCGCTCGCCAGGGCCTGTCCAAGCAGAGTATAGCCATTAATATCCCTTGATTGACCAGGTAGAGGTTCTTGATCTGGAGGGATAATTTCATCCCCTGTCGAAAGAATCCCGACGCGAAAACGGGGCAAAACCGGGACAATTGTTTGCCCTAGGGATGCCAAGAGCCCCATTTCTTGGGCCCTAATTCGTGTGAATTGCGAAAGAATAACTTCCCCTACGGTTAAATCTTCGCCAATGTCGATAAGATTCTCCCCGGGTGCAACAGCCTTTGTTACACCATAGAGTTCCCCCCCGAAGTGTTCGAGATGTTCAATCATCACGACCGCATCCGCTCCTCCAGGAAGCATTCCTCCTGTGGGCATTAGTAAACCTGACCCCTGCCCCAACGCTTCCGTCGGAGCCTCACCCATCCGTACTACCTCATAACATTGTACTAACGCAGGCATACTTTCACTGGCTCCAAACGTATCTGTAGCTCGAACGGCCATCCCATCCATTGTAGATTTGCGAAAATGAGGTATAGCACAGGTTGCCGGGATATCCTGAACAAGAATACGTCCCAGAGAATCAGCCAAAGGAATCTTCTCGACGCGCTTATAAAATGAGAGAACATAGGGTTTTAAGGAATCGATGGCCTCAGCCAACGTTTTGACCTTAAATAATTCACTGCTGTTTCCCATGTTCCATCACACCTTTCGTAATCAAATGTTTATCCACTACTGGATCTCAAAACGTTCAAATTCCATGGTTAGCAGATCCACCTGTAACCAAGCATGTCGCAAGGAAGGCTTAAGTCCAACCAGTAATTTTACAGTTTCCACCACACTTAGGCTTGCCAAGACAGCTGGAGTAAACGCTGGATTTCCCCAAGTGCTCTCAACCCCCTGTGCCCCGCGCCCAAATAAGCGCAGAACGCTAAAATCACCTGGCAGACTCACGCCTATTTGGCCAAACCAGCCTGCGATGCTTGCAAAAACTAACGGTAACCCCATCTGGTGACAGACCCGTTCCAACACGACACGTGTGGGAATCGAGTCAAGGGCGTCACACACTAAGTCGACGTTCCGAAACAATTCAGGACCCTTTTTTTCTTCAAACCAGCCTCTAATCACCTCGACTTGTACCTCAGAATTCACACTTTGTAGTCTATCGCGGGAGGCTTCCACTTTCCACTGCCCTATATTGAGTTCTGAAGACATAATCTGACGATTAAGATTGCTAACCTCCAGGCGATCACCGTCAATAAGTACTAGTCGTCCGACCCCGATCCGCGCGAGTTCTTCGGCTATATACCCCCCAAGTCCTCCACACCCCACGATTGCTACGCATGAAGTGGAGAGCTTGAGCTGATCCTCCTCAGACAAGGTTTTTCTATTCCGAGCGTAACGACCTTCTAATTTCATTTAACCACCTCCCACCGGTGGAAAGAGTGCAATGGTATCTCCATCTTTCAAGACATGCAGTTCATTAACATTCCGCCCGTTAACTAGGCAAATGGCAACTTCCTCAGGTTTAATGTTCAGCGGTTGGAGGACATCAAGAAGGCGACTTTCTTCCGGAAGCTCCCTCTTTTCGACCTTAAAGCGACCCTCTCGAAACGTCGCGAATAATTTCACGGTCACATGCATTTAGACCCCTCCTTACTTTTGTCCGATGGCTAAACAATACTCCTGGATAAGTTCAATGAAGGAGAACCCCAAAAAGGTCCCCCATTAATAGTTCCATCCTATTTTTTTCCAATTTCACGTTAGGATATACTTGTCCTAAATTCCGAGGTTTTTAAGACATTCAGGCGTTGGTACGCCAGCTGCATCCCATCCACGTTCAGTATAGTACTGGGGTAGAAGTTCTGGCAATCTGTGGACACCTCCTTTTGAAGGCCCTGTTGGAATTGCTACTTTTAATAAACGTTCAGGAAGTGTGTCATCCGCAGTGGTCATACCTGTCCGCAAATTTTGTAAACGTTCAATATTTCAAATCCGGTCTCCGCATGCCAAGAGTTCTGCATCCGTATAATCAGACCCCGTCACAGCATTGACAATCGCCGTGTAATCAGAAAGGCCCAGCGCGAAGGAAGTGAATAAGCACATTCCAACGGAGTCGATAACGGCTGTGAGATCTTGGAAGATCTTGACCCACGTTGCTTTTCCCTCAATGGAGTCCTTATCAAGTTTTTCAGGAAGGCCCAAGATTTCCGGAGAAACCATGTACCCGCGAACATGACAACCACCACGGTTACTTGTTGCATATTGAAGGCCGTGACCTTGTATCCCCCGAGGGTCATAGGCAGGAATCTCAAGTTTTTTCACCGTCATGGATAGCTCTGGGTGACCATAACCTTCAGCGAAGTTATACGAACCTTGAGCCATTTTGGCTCCGAGTCCTTCAGCGTAAGCTATTTTCCGTACCCATTCTACCATTCCTTTGGCATTTCCGAACTCAAGTGGCGTCCCATCAAGTTCTTCTGGCTTAATATAGCCGCGCTGAACAAGTTCCATACCCGCTGCAATGGTACACCCGACCGAAATCGAGTCCAACCCTAATTTGTTGCATAGATCATTGGCTACATGAACCGCGTCATAATCATGGATGCCACAGTCAGAGCCAAAGCACCATACAGCTTCATACTCAGGACCAGCGCCTTCGCCGCCTTCCCATTTATTATGGCGACCACAAGCGATCGGGCAACGATAGCAAGCATTTTTTTTTGATCAAGTGGTTTGCTGTCATTGTTTCTCCACTGATTAGATCTGCTTCGGGATCATAGGAATCTTGGAAGTTATTGACCGGATATATTCCGCTCTCATTAATAATATTAACAAGAACAGCTGTACCGTACGCTCCAAGACCTTGACCTGTTACGCCATTTTCCTTAAGTTTGCCCAAAGCCGCACTCAGGACATTTTTCATCTCATCTGGATTCGTATTTTCAACTTTCCCAGTTCCACGAACGATAATCGCTTTGAGATTCTTTGATCCCATTACAGCACCCACTCCACTGCGCCCAGCTGCGCGATAGAGGTCATTCATGATCGCTGCCATCAGAGAAAGGTTTTCACCAGCAGGTCCAATGGTTAAGACTTTCGCTTTGTCATCCCCAAACTCCTGCTTTAAAGCCTCCGTTGTGGCATAAACATCCTTACCCCAAACATTGGCTGCATCTTTAATTTCCACCTTGTCGTCGGTAATGGCAATATACACTGGCTTAGCTGCCTTGCCTTCCAAAATAACCATATCATAACCGGCAAACTTTAGCTGTGCTCCCCAATATCCCCCGGAGTTCGAAGAAGCGATACATCCATCGGACACGTTTTATAAATGGTGAATACGTTGAATCGGAAGTAACTCCTTCCATCTATCGTTCTTGGCAGAGAAGCTTAGAGTTTAATGTAGACCATACGCTAGTATCTAACCAGGATATTCTATCATCTCAAAGTCTCAGCAAGCGTAGAGACACCCAAGAATCCCTGATCCGAGCGAGCGAACCCGTAATGCCTTACATTTTCAGTTTGCTTGGGAGCACCAATTATACCGTTTTGTTGGGTGACAGCGATGGCTACATCATCGAAGCCATTGGTGACGCGCCCTTTATGAATAAAGCTCAAAAGGTAAATTTAAGTCCCGGCGCCAGTTGGCGAGAAGAAATCCGAGGAACAAATGCAATTGGAACTTCTCTCCGTGATAATGCTCCCATCTCCGCTACGGTTGGGAGCACTTTGTATACTGAGTTATTCGGCTATGTTGAGGGCGCCTTCACAGGAGCACGCCGTGGAGGGAAACCTGGTAAGTTTGAATTGGCTAATAAAGGGACTATTTTCCTTGATGAGATTGGAGATATGCCTTTGAATGTTCAAGTTGCCCTGCTTCGAGTACTTCAAGAAAAGGAAGTTTCTCGAATTGGTGATACAAAAGCTCTAAAAATCGCCGCTTGGATTTATACTATCGCCTGAAGGTCGTCACTTTGGAATTACCGCCACTGCGTGAACGTCCTAAGGACATTCTAGACTTAGTTCCCTATTTTATCCGCAAAGCATGTGAATCGTCTGGTAGCCAAATACTAGGGATTGAAGAAGAAGTTTATGCTCATTTATTAAACCGAACCAGAGACCTTACTGGACCAACAGACCAAACACGCCATCCTCTATGCACTCACCCAAACCAGAGGAAAAATTGCGCCCGCCGCTAAACTTCTAGGAATTGGACGAAATACGCTTTATCGCAAGATCAAAGAGCTGGATANNAGTAAAGGAAGAAACACAAATAATGAAACTTGAGCCTTTAGAAACTATTCTTGAGTGCATGCCACAACCAAACCAGAGTATATCAAAAGTACAAAATATTCAAACCGCCCATCGCCTAAAGCTTGCTGAATTCTGGGAAATCAACGCAGGTGCTAGAATTTTAGAAATAGGATGTGGGCAAGGAGATACTACTGCCGTTTTGGCCTATATGGTCGGAGAAGAGGGGTTCGTGCACGGCGTTGATATCACCCGAAACACATTTTCCGGAAAAATCCTTTTATATCATCGTCTTATCTCATTGTAGTTGGTACTATTGCCCATTAGCACAAAAGCAACACGTTTCACCTTTGGTAAAATGTGTTGCTTTTATTTTATCTCTTCCCCATAATTCCCAGTATCGCCTTGATCAAATCATCTGGCGAAGGTGGGCAACCCGGAACCTTAAAGTCCACAGGTAAAGTTCCACCTATCCCTTCTTCGCTGGCATACGCTCCCTTAAATACCCCCCCATTGATGGCACAATCTCCTACCGCCATGACCCATTTCGGTTTAGCCATCGCTTCATAGGTTTCATGGGCTGCATATAACAGCTGTGTGGAACCCGTTCCAGTGCACATCAAAAGATCTGCATGACGGGGTGCGGCCACGAAATCAATTCCGAAATGCTGATGATCGTAAATAGAATTACTTAAAGCCGTCATTTCCCAATCACATGCATTGCAGGAACCACAATCGAGGTGCCTAATCTGCAGGGACTTTCTAAAACTCGCTGGCAAATCGGACGATATTTGTGATTTTAGCGAATTTCCGCCCTTTTCTGTGAGACGTCCCATATTTAACTTTCGAAGCAGCAAATTCAACATATAACTATCCCCTTTTCGGCTAGCGGTCAGAACAACTATAACACAATTCGAAACTCTTATTGATTAATGGGAAATCTGGTACAATATTGCCCGGTACAGTGAGAGGTACAGCAGGCCAGTTGGCATAGCTGGCAGATCGAATCCGACAACGGTATATTTTACCCTCGTCGTCTAGCATAAGCCAGATAACATCCGTTCCTTTTGGAGACTCCACACACCCCCAAGCTGGTGACATCGTTCTAATTTTTTCGTAATCAAGGGGGGTTGGCTTATCATGATTGAGTTCTGATCCCTCCATCGCTTCGCGCAGTAAAGTATTAAGGAACCGAAAACTCTCTCTAGTTTCCTTAACCCGTACCATTAACCTAGACCAAACATCTCCATCATGTTCAACTATTGATTTCACATTGAGTTCGGGATAAAGGAGATGGGCATGGAGTTCCCGCCAGTCATTGGGTATGCCTGAAGCTCGTGCAGCTGGCCCTGTAACGCCCATATCAAGTGCAACTTCTGGCTTTAATACTCCAGTAGTGACAGCCCTCTGTCTAAAGCCGTCATGTTTCAACAGCAAAGGTATCCATTCTTCAAAATCATCGGATAGAACAAGTAGTCGATTCAGAATTGATTGGCTATCCTGTGCCCCAGGTAATGGCTTCATTCCCCCAGGAACGACCATTCCCCGCAAAAATCGATGGCCGAAGAATTCTAAATTTAAACGTTGGAGCTTTTCCTTACATTGCGAACCATTGGCATTACCCAAGGCAAAGCCAACTCCGGCACACATATTCCCTATATCTCCAACATGATTGTAAATCCGTTCTAATTCAGAGAGTATCGTTCTCCATAATAAAACCTTTCGGGGAACTTCCAGAGTAGCGAGTTTCTCAACTGCCTCGCAATAAGCAAGAGAGTGACTTACTGTGCATACTCCACAAACCCGTTCTATGATGCGCAAGCCTTCTTCGATGCTTTTTCCTTCAAGGAGCTTCTCAATTCCTTTATGCGTAAAGAAGAGTTGGGCCTCTAAATGAAGAACAGTTTCCCCAACGGTATAAAAGCGAAAATGCCCCGGTTCAATGATTCCTGCATGAATTGGACCCACTGAAACCTCAAAAAGTCCATCCCCATGAGCTTCTGAAAAAACTAAAGGAGCCCGTTTAAACTCCTTGCATTCCTGCCCCGCTTTGTAATCCTTACGCAAGGGATGGAATCCTTTCGGCCAACCCGGATGTAAGACCAAAGCGCGCGGGTCAGGATGTCCGACTGCCTTTATCCCGAAGAGATCTTGGGCTTCTCTTTCTGACCAGTTCAGTGCCGGAAAAATTAAGGCGAGTGTTGGGAATTCACCTAATATTTCTTTGGCAACTAGAGTAAGCGAAAAATCCTTTCCTGGAAAATGAAGCACCAAGTAGACACAAAATCCACGCCCCAACTGCCGCTCATCATTGACAACATGAGTTAACCAAATTGGACGCGGCCTCATCGCTAAACAATAGGTCAATATTTCCGGAAGATCACGGGGGGGCACGTCTACAATTCCCTCTTGTTTTCCCCATTCTACGATCTCAATGCTCGGATAACTATGATAACTCTGTAAATACTCCCTTAAGCCTAGCATCCTAAACTCCTCCCAATATCACTTTAACGACCTCATTTAGTACCTGATTCAGACTTTGGGGAATGAATAAGCCTAAGAAAAGGACTAGCAAAAGAGGGATTGTAAGGATCAGTGTGCTTACACTCTCTCTGGGCTGTTGCCGCCCACTTGGCTTTCCATAAAGCATCTGGAGGAAATGATAGAGAAACCCAGCAAAGATCGCGGTTAGAAATAGAATGGTCAAAAAACCTAGTATTGGATGCCCTGTTTTATACAGACCCGATAAGATGCTTAGCTCTGAGCGAAACGTTCCAAACGGGGGCGTTCCAGTAATGCTCAATAAACCAAGTACCATGATTATCCCGGT
>PKWS01000335.1:0-1925 GCA_003132105.1 Desulfosporosinus sp. | reverse complement strand
TACCAACGCAAGATAGCATAGAGAGCACAGTTGAGTAAAACTGCGGATAACAAGGCACTGACTGGTGAAGGGGCCTGACTATGAGCATCAGGAAGCCAAGCATGCATTGGAGCAAAACCCACCTTTGCTCCATAGCCAACGACCGCAAACAAGACACCTAGCCGGACTAAATTTGGATCTAACTGAATCGCTACCTTTGGGAGCATCCGCCAGTCCAAGGCGCTTAAACTCTGACCCAAGAGCGGTGCAGCAGCCGCAAAAAGCAACATTGTTCCCAATAAGGCGAAGCTGATACCTACCGTGCACAAGATCACATATTTCCAAGCGGCTTCGACCGCCTGCTTATTTCGATAGAAACCAACCAATAGAGTCGTTGCTAAGGTTGTCCCCTCAATTCCCACCCAAATAATCCCTAAATTAGGTGTGCTTACAACCAGAAGCATCGTAGCGATAAAGATCCATATCCAGAAATAATACCACTTCAGTCTCGTTCTCGGAAATTTCTTCTCACGGACTTCTTCTTCCATATACCCAAACGAAAATAGAATAACATAAACAGCAATAATGATAATGACGCTAAGCAGCAAAGCACTCAAGGCATCCCAATATAAAAGGCCTGACCCATACGCGCAGGATCCTTGGCTCAACGTTTGTCTTATGGTCCATCCCCCACTCACTGTTAATAAGACAAGGGCCACGCTGTTCAATAGTTTTAAGTTGGTGTCCTTTGCCGACATCAGCATTCCCACCGCTGCGAGTATAGCCACTCCAATAAACATCGTCTACTATCCTTTCAATGACCTCATGTGATCAACATTCAGCGAATGATAATTTTCCAGCATTTGTTTAGACAGAATCACTATAATGACAATCCCGACTAGGATATCGAACATACTTCCCATTTCAACTAACAACGGCATCCCTTTGGTTAGGAAAAATCCGGCGAGGAATATTCCATTATCAATGAGCAAGATTCCCAAGACTTGTACAATCGCGACTTTTCGGATCATCATAAGAAGCAAACCATAGAAAATCAGGGCTAATCCAACGACTAAGCCGTTACGAAAGCCTGGCAGGGAAAGTGCCATTAAGGGTTTTGTAACATCATAAGCTAAAAGCGTTAAAGCTGCAGCAACCACTAACGAGGAAGTGCGCTTTAAATAGATTTCGCCCACCCACTCTGTCTTTGAGTCTCGCAAAACACGTCGGAGAAGTATGGGAATAATCCCAGCCTTACCAATTAACAACAACACACCGACAACGATAACCTCCAATTCATGGCTATAAATTCCTTGAGCTAAAATGAGTATGGAGACTGCAATAGTCTGTAACGTCCACCAATTCAAAGCTTTCTTCACCCGTGTGCTATAGACAATGCTCAGTCCGCTCGCCAAAAGCACAAACAGTAATAGATTAAGCTCATTCTCTGAAATACCTGCCACTTAAATCTGCCCCCTTATAAACCAGAGTGATACTAAGGCCAAAATGGCCGTAGCAGTGCTGGTTGCTAGATAATGCGGAAGTAAGAAAAGTCGCCTCTTAACAAAGAAACTTTCCACTGTGGCAAAAAAGAAGCCCAGAACAGCAACCTTAACTCCAGCGAAACCCAAAGCCCAGAGCAATGCTACTAACCCGTTACTCCCGGAAATCAGCCCACTAGGCCAAACGATTTGGACCAACAAACTAATCAGTAAGAGTTGTTTGACCTGTTCGGCAAAACTCAGCAGAGCGAGCGATGTGCCCGAATATTCCAACAACATCCCTTCATGAATCATGGTTAATTCCAAATGTGTATCCGGATTATCCACGGGAATTCGTCCCATCTCTGCAATGCTTACCATCCCCAAGGCTACTAAGACCAATAACCGGGGGATAAAAATGGGTGATACACTTTCCAAGCCGGACGTAATCCCTTGTATAGAGGT
>PKWS01000107.1 GCA_003132105.1 Desulfosporosinus sp. | reverse complement strand
GGGGTTTGGTATTCCAGGAGGGTAGCCACTCTAGCCTGGATCTCCTGATCTTCGGCTACGAGCTTCTCAAACGGTCCGAAGAAAAAGACCTTTACGTCTTCCAACCATTTGTTTTTCAGCGCATTCGTTGCGTACATGACTCCCACTAGGGCCTTCTCCCTCTCAGCCGTCGAGATGATGACTATAACCTTCTTCCCCATAGATACTCACTCACTTTCTCACACATGGACTCGTTTATCTTAACTTATATCAAACGCCTGGAGCTGAGTCAATCCCTAATCCGTGACTCCCTCAAATCTGTAGTATAATTGAGCTAAAGTTAATCGTTAGAAACGAGGAAGGACATGTCATTTCGCATAAGACGTAAAAGATAGGTTTATGATGAAATGAATATTCAATGGACAGAACCAGTCATACTGCTAGAGATATGAACAATATAAATCCACACCCTTGGGAAGTCACATGATTTCTGAGGGTGTTTTTGTTGAGTAGGGTTAATTTCCTCAGTGCCTTTTTATCTTGACGTTATCGGCTAACCGGCCAAGATTAGCCTGCACTAGTAATCGCATACTAACCCAGTAATTCCTCTCGGAACGGGAAGAAGAGTTCTGGATCTTCAAGCGACAGTCCGGCTCGGAGAGCCACCAATCACAACTCAGCTTGCCACGCTCCAAGTTTCTATTTATCTCAGCAATTATTTCCGCATTCCAGCTTTTCCGTCGGGTATAAGCCAGGACTCGGTCAGCCAAGACCTGGTAGGTAGGATGAATGAAGGTCTGACTATCCTGATCATATTCCAAGTCAAGGATTGGAATTACCCCTGACAGGTCGTGAGAAATATCGACCAGCAAGTCCTGTTCCTCGTTGGAGGAAGCGATATATAGGTAATAAAGTCTAGCCGTGTGTTTATTACCTGTATGGCGCAGAATCCTGCCCAGTCTCTGGATGCGCTGCCGATTGCTGCTGGTGGAAGAAACTATGATTCCTATATCAGTTGCCGGGACATTTAAGCCCTCATCTAGGGCACGGCAACTTACCAAGATGCGAATTTGTCCATCTTGATATTGACGCAGGATATCCTTTCTGCGCCACTCGTTCATTTTGGAATGATAACGCCCCACCTGTCCGGAAAACAGCAACTGTAACTCTTCATAGATTGTGTCCGCCACTTCTATTCTTTCGCTGAAAATTAATATTTTCGAACTTGCTGGAAGCTGGGTCAGAAGATTCCTGACACAGCTTATACGGGATTCTGCTCTGTGGACCAGATCTTTGCGCTTAATGGACAGGAGTAGTACCAAGCGGGCCAGAATAGCTACGTCGGTATTCTCTGACTTTTGAGCCAATTGCTCCAAACTGGCAAAAAATCGCGGTTTGTTCAAGCCCTTCAGGAAAGGACAACTATGCCGGAGTTTGGCCAAGGTGCGAATTAGTTTGTCACTCAAGTCCAAATATTGTTGTTCTTCGTCGGAAGTAAATTTCAATTTGAGGTTAAAGATAGCAAAGGAAGCTATTATATTGGCATTCAAAGCATCGACAAAGCCGTATTTGAAGATCTCTGGTCCCAGGGCAGGAACAAGTTTCTCGTCAAAAGTTGGTGTTTCCGGGGTGGCGGATAACCCCAGTGCATAGTAATGTGAAGCCTGATTCTTGATAGGAATTTGGGAAATAAAATCGAAGATGCGCGAATTTTCCGGGCTGCTATAGTGATGACATTCATCTGCGATAAGTAATATAGAGCTACCCTTATGATAGTCGTCTAGTAAATGGCGGGACAAAGTGTAGCGGGCTGAGTTTACAACATAAATCATATACTTGCGGGTAGGAGGATCTTTGTGTATGCCGGAATAAATGCCAATGTCTTCATTGGCAACAGCCAGATCTTCTTGCAGACTCTTTACCCATTGATTGGCCAAAAAAACTTTGGGCACTACAATCTTTATTTTTAAAGCAGGTGCATGCGCTACTAACAATACATTTTCTAGCCTAGCTATGGCTCCCAAGGCCAGGAAAGTTTTGCCTGCACCGGTAACTACATTGATAATACCTTTTCCTTGTTTGTGAAACCAGATATCCAAGCATTCCTCCTGCCATGGAAATAACTGTTTTTTCAGTTGACCATATAAGTCGAAAGCCATACTTATTTTCACCTGTCCTCCTCATTTTCACATGGATGTTATTATTATGACATTATTGGAGTATTGGGGCAAGCTAAAGGAAATCAATGATTAGTGTCGAATTCTTACAGAAAATCAATTATGCTATAATGGTCCAAATTGACAGGAAACAATGAATTAGATGAAGGAGCAATAAAATGACTGATTATGAGGACTTATTTAAACAAATGTTGGTTGGAGAAAAAGAACTTAAGGATAAGATCAACAGTATGCAAAAACTGTTTAAGAGCCTGAGTAAAAATATGGAAAAGGGTGATCTCAAGAGTTGGAATAAGGATCTGGGAGTTATGCGTGCTTCCCTGAAGGAACAGGAAACCTTGATGGAAGGGATGCAGAACCAGGTTGACGACTTTGGGATTCGCGCTTATGTGGAAAATGGCGACTTTGCGGAACAAATTCTGGCCTGTTGCGATCGTCTAGAGGTGGACGTTAAGGGGGAATATCCCATTTATGAGATGTTTCCCTTCCGGGTCAGGATTGATGCCGAAAATCTCGATTTATACTTGGATCGTAAACGTGTCCAATGTTTGCGCCCCCTTGCCTTTGTACAAGATGTAAAGGCTAGCCGGGATAAACTGTTGAAGGCAGCTTTTGATCCCCGGGGCTTTGTCAAAGAGTTAGCTTCAGCTTACGACTTGATGTTGTTAAAACAAAATCAAGGTAAATCACCAACTTCAACTGTGGGGGATATTTATTTGAAGAGTCTTTACACTCTCTTAACCCCCATGCGCCGCTTCCGTAGAGATTATGACCAGCAGAGCTTCGCTTTTGACCTGGCTCGCCTTTATGCTGCAGAAGTGCGTTCCACGGAGGATGGACGGCAGTTTCAATTCGGCCCCAGTCGCAACATAAACAAGGCTATTCGCATCTTGGATCAGGATGGTCGGGAGCAGTATCTGGCTACCATTCGTTTTTCTGAGGCAGCTGTACATGAGCTGAATTTGGACTGATTTTGGATGGAGATGGGGGTAATGGCATTGGAGAATGATATTAAATCAGCCTTAGTACGATTAAAGAAGGGACAGTCTCCTGGTAACCGCGAAATTCTGCAGGAAATGTCGGTAGGCAGCGATTTCATTATGGACTTTTGGAAGGATAAATATCTGGCGAACTATTTGGCTTTGGGAGGAAGCAAGATAAAGTTCTTGACAGGCCGCACAGGAAGTGGAAAAACTCACTTTTTAGAAATCCTATCCATGGAAGCGGAAGACATGGGCTATATTTCAGTTAGTCTCTCGGCACGGGAAATATGGATCCATGATTTTAAGGATATCTATATTGCGGCACTACGCCAGGTCAACCTGCTGGAACGTTTGCAGCGATGCAGCCACGAAGTCATCCGTCAGTTGGGGTATGAGCCCAATACTATGCCGGACGATATTAGCTTTGCGGATTATTTATCCAGCCAAGGAAAGCTGGATCCGTTGACCAAGCGGGAGATAAGGGAGCAGCTGGAAAAACTATTTCTAGCCAACCCTCTAATCGATAATAATTTTGCTCTGGCCTGTGCTCTGTTGACCGGCGGTATTCTGGGACACCCCACTTTGGAAGAAGCCAGCCGAAAGCTGTTGCTGCAGTGGTTGGAAGGAAGCCGGGAAGCTAAACTGTCCTCCCTACGCCGTCTGGGTTTATCTCCAAGCAAGATCACGAAATACAATGCTAGGCACATGCTGCGTTCCTTGGTAGAAGTTTGCTGCTTGGCAGGGTACAAGGGTCTGGTTATATCAATTGATAATATGGAAGTTCTGGTGGGTGTAGATAATGCTGAAACGATGCGTTATACTCGTTTGAAACGTGAAGATGCCTACGAAAGTATCCGTGAATTGATTGATGAAATTGATACTTTAAAACATACCATGTTTGTTTTTTCTTTTGATCGTCTTCTGATAGACGATGACACCAAAGGTTTAAAGTCCTATCAAGCTCTGTGGATGCGCATTCAGAATGAAATTGAAGGCACCCGTTTTAAT
The DNA here is from genome assembly GCA_003132105.1 of Desulfosporosinus sp. Lineage (GTDB taxonomy): Bacteria > Bacillota > Desulfitobacteriia > Desulfitobacteriales > Desulfitobacteriaceae > Desulfosporosinus. Next base: position 1,589 of record PKWS01000107.1, on the reverse strand, counting down.
CGCTTCGCCGACATAGTGGATCTGGATCGCCTGATTGATGAGGTATATACGCCGGAAAGTATCATGAAAATGTCCACCCGCCTGACCCAAGTAATCAACCGCCTCGATGAAGGGGCGACTCCTATAAGCTTGAGCACAGCGGAAGAACTCCACGCCAAGTCCCGGTTTGGCAAAGTATCTTTGCCGAGGCGGGTAATCTTGACTACTTTGCAGGAAGGAGCAGAACGATAATGGATTTTGAAGCTCAGAGGGTCATTGAAGCCTTGCGTTCAGGAGTGTCTTCCCGGGCAGTTGGGCATTACTTCTCCTCAGCCCGTCCAGAATTAATGGAGCAGATCTCCTGTAAGCTCGATCGGGTCAGAGATATCGGAGAATCCAGCGGCATGGTAGTTTCCGGTAAGTACGGAGAGGGTAAAACTCACCTTTTGAATACCGTGTTTAACTTGGCCCATAGCAATAATATGGTCGTCAGCCTGCTTTCCCTGAGTAAAGAGACCCCGTTTGACAAACTATATCTGACCTATCAAAAACTGGTCAGCAGTACTTATCTGCCGGGGCGACTGCAACCTGGATTTCAACATGTCTTGCAAGATATTACCACTAATAACCCCATCGCTCAGGACCTGCTATCCTTCACCAGTAAGCACTTGGAAACAGACAAGCTGTTTTACGTTCTCAGATCCTATCTAAATGTTGATGATCCAGATGAAAAATATTTACTAATGTCAGATCTGGAGGGTGACTTCATCAATTCTACTCTCCTGCGTCAGATCTACAAAAGGATTTTTGCCCAACCGGTTCGTTTTGCTGTACCCTTTAGCAAAATGAGGCACAGTATGGACTACTTTCATATGTTAAGTCATCTGTTTAAATTGCTGGGGTTCAATGGCTGGGTAATAATGTTTGATGAAACAGAATTACTAGGCCGTCTTGGCAAAAAGGCCCGCCTTACCGCCTATAATAATATGGCATCGTTCTTGTTTCCTGAACGATATTCACGTCTAGAGTCTACCTTTGCCATGTTTGCCCTTGGAGCATCTTATCGGGAGGATGTAATAGAGGCTAAGCATGATTTTGAAAACCTAACCACGGCGTATGTGGATAGTGCCCAACGCGAGCCCATCGAGAAGGTTCTCAATCATATTATAACTGCGCCCCAGCTTGAACCACTTAACCAGGATGAAATCCTGGCTGTGCTGCAACAGGTCCAGACTTTCCACGGCCGGGCCTACGACTGGAAGCCCGACCTGGATGTACGAGAGGTTTTAAAAGCCTCTGAAAATCGGGGTTATTTATTAAGAACCAGAATCCGCGCCGCTGTAGAATTGCTGGATCAACTTTACCAATATGGACAGGCCGGGGACATTCGTATTAATGACCTAGGAGAGCCACAGTATCAGGAAGAGGACATACCCTCCCTGGATGAATGCATTGTAGATGAAAATTAAAGGGTGTTATGAAGGTCTATCTTGGGCTTCAGGATATAGGAAACTTACTTCGGTGGGTGGCTAGGGAAAATCTAGCAGAGTATTGTGATGTTTTTTGTGAGCCTGGGGTATTTTCCTTAAAATCTAGTGAGAGGATCCTTC
>PKWS01000246.1:2117-3069 GCA_003132105.1 Desulfosporosinus sp. | reverse complement strand
AATCCGGAATTGGCTACAGTAGTATCACGATCTCTTGCAGCGCGTTCAAACTCTTTTTCAATAAAATTCTCGACTACAACTGGTCCGACGACGTTATTATCCGTCCCAAAAAGCCTAAATCCCTTCCGTATATTCTTTCTCGTGATGAGATTTTATCCATCACGAATCAGGTAAGAAAATAGTAGAATTTTGCTTATTTTCTAGCGGGACAGTCATGGGGATAACCGCCTTAAAAGTTTTTGCATTATAGGCGATTGGACCAAGTGTGGGCGAGGGAAGCGTGGGATCCACTTGTGTAGGACTACTTATTGGAGGTTGCATTGTTGGATTTGGAACAGATACTGAATCAGAAACCGGCGGGGTAGGCGGTCTGTAGGGTGCTTCATTCGCAGGCCATGGAATTGAGGGATCGCGGTCAGTTATATTAAGGAATGTTTGAGGAAATATAAACGTATATTTTCGGACCCAAACACTGCTTACTTGGGTTGGGAAATCACCCTGCGTTGCTATTTCCGTTTGGATGAATTGCGGAGGAGTTAAAGAGCTCTGAAGGAGTCCTGACTTAGAATCAATTTGGCCGCTCACAATCCCCGCCGGACGTTGAAACTCCGTTTGGACATTTTGGGCCTCTAAAGCAACTGTCATTACCTTTTTCCAGATCTGAGCTGGATAACTACCACCGTACACGTTATGCAGGTAATGTTGGCCATCTGGGTCAGAATCATACCCCATCCAGACAACACCCGCATAATTAGGAGTATAACCGGCAAACCATGCATCAGGATTCCCAGTTATATTACCGTATTTCTGGGGATCAAGCGAGGTCGTTCCAGTCTTGCCGGCCACAGCCCAATTACCGATTTGGGCAGCATAGGCTGTTCCATTGGTCACAACACTGCGCAGCATATCATTGATTAAATAGGCTGTGGTCTCTTTCATGACTCTATTCTGG
>PKWS01000246.1:0-2098 GCA_003132105.1 Desulfosporosinus sp. | reverse complement strand
GCCATATCCAAGGTGGAAACGTGAGCTGTGCCCAGAGCCAAACTCAATACTTTATCTTGGTTCGTAAGCGGCAATCCTAGGTTATCCTTCCCAAATTGCCAGCCATAGTCTACTCCAATTAAACTAAGGAGCTTAGCAGCATAGACATTCACGGAGTCTTCCAAGGCATAACGCATGGTAATGCGGCCTTTCCAACCGGCAGTTGCCGTATCATCATCCGTAGGGCTCCAGGTACTGCCATTCCCTAAATCAAACGTAACCGGCATGTCGTCCAATACAGTGCCTGGATAATAACCACCCTTTTCCAGAGCGGGGCCATAAACAACTAAAGGCTTAATCGTTGAGCCGGGTTGTCGTTCAGCTTGCCAGGCACGGTCAAAATCGCCAAATTTATAGTTACGCCCTCCAACCATAGCTCGGATGGCCCCGGTCGTCGGATCAATAACAGTCATAGCGCCTTGAATAAGAGTCTTATCTACGCTTTTCGGAAAGTTGGCAGGATCATTAAACGCGGTTTCAGCTGCTGTTTGGATTTTGGGATCGACAGTGGTATAAATTTTAAATCCACCATTAAAAATCTGATCCGAAGTTAAGTTATACTGACTCTCCAGTTGATCAACTACATAATCCACGAACGATGGATATTTGTAATTCCCTTCTGCGGCGATGGCCTTCTGCGGTCCACCATAGGCTTGGATCATATTATCGACATAGGTAAATGCTTTGTTCTTATCTTGCGTATACACTGTGCTGGAGATAAGCCCAGCATCCCGTATGACACCAAGCACAATATCACGCCGTGCTTTCGCTTGATCGGGATGATAATACGGATCATACCCGCTCGGAGCCTGTGGTAATCCGGCCAAAAGAGCCACTTCGGCAGAGTCCAATTGCTTAACATCCTTGCCAAAATATGTTTGAGACGCAGCCTCAATTCCATAAGCAGATTCCCCTAAATAGATCTTATTAAGGTAAAAAGTAAGTATCTCATCCTTCGTATAGTAATGTTCTAATTGTAAAGCGATAAGTGCCTCTTGAACCTTACGTGTCAATGTTTTAGCTGTAGGATCTTGGATAAAGGCATTTCTCGCGAGCTGAACGGTAATAGTACTGGCTCCTTCATTCGCACCTCCAGAAGCAATATCGTGAAATGCCGAACTAATAATTCGTAGAGGATCTATTCCTATATTCTGATAAAATCGTTTATCTTCAACTGCGACAAATGTTTTCTTAACAAGATCTGGTATCTCAGTGGAACTTAAACTAAGACGGTTTTGTGTCGCATGTAGTTGGGCTATCTGACCGCCATCTTTATCGTAGACAATGGATGACTCTTTTTGATTACTCAAGACAGTTGGATCCCAACGAGGTAATTGAAAAGCGATTACGCCAACAAAAATACCTATACCTATCACGGAAACGGTAAAACATATTAAAAGCATGTAGAGAAACGGGCGAAGTTTGGTGCGTTTTTTACTCGATCTCCGATTATTACGAGTAGGTGATGCCATAGTACTAACCTCCAGCAGAATTCTACTTTACTTTCAATTATAACGCCTATTTATGTTTTCCCTATAAAACTCGCATGTAGCGCCAGAATTAAAACAACGAAGCCAGATACAGCAGGGTTGCGTTCTATTTAGCGGAAAGTTAGGCTAAGTGTAATTAATTGATAATTACGGGGATGGGTCCAATGGAGCAAACTTTACTTCTAGAATTGTCCCCTTGATGACCACTTTGCCCCCTGGGAGGCTCTGTTGGCAAGCTAGGCCGCTTCCGTTGAAATCAAAGTGCAACTCCACCTTGTCTAAAGCTTCCCCAACCTGTCGAATCGTCATCCCAGTGAGATCGGGTACGACCGTTTCATCTGCCAGTGGTTGGCGCTCTAGAGTTACGGGTTTTGGAGACGGACGCACCGGAGTGGCGTTCGACGGGATAGTAACAGAATCCGGTGTGTTTCCGGCAACAGGGATATTATATCCCTGGAGAGCCCCCTGGATAATTGCTTTAGCATAAGGACTACACAATGGGCCTCCTTCATGCTCTCCTCCTTGGGGACTGTCTACAACGACCAACACCGCTATTTTAGGATTTTCTG
>PKWS01000114.1 GCA_003132105.1 Desulfosporosinus sp. | reverse complement strand
CAATACCGGTTGGAGTCGTCGAACAGGGAAACGTGCGGAATGAAAATGTTTTAATCGATATTTTATCGACTTATGGGGCACAACACCCTGGTGAAAGTCAGAAGGCGTATCTGGCAATCCCTCTGCAACAAGGATTTATTCGTTCGTATACGTTGCCTTGGATTTCTAAACGGGACAGGAAATCGGCAATCTCTCTGTTGGTCGATGAAGAAATTTCCATTGAGAGGTCGGATTTACTCTTTGATTTCCTTGTACTATCTGAAGAAAAACACAAAAGCATGCAAATCTTACTAGGCGCAACACGACAAAGTTTACTTGATCGGTATACTTTTATCTTTGAACGAGCGGGGTTTAAGGTCATCGGCGTTGATTTTGCTTTTTTTATCTTGGGGCAATCTTTAGGATTTGAACCAAACGAAGATGTGCTTTACCTTCAGGGAGAGTCCGATTCTTTTCAAATGGTCTTGTTTCGTGGAGCGGTCCCGGAAAGTGTTCGTTCTTTGAACGANNCCAGATCTCAATTTGAAACGTTTAGTTTGGAATGGGGACTCTGTGGCAGAGTTCCTAGCGCAGGGTTTACTGACATCAAATCATGTCTCAATGATAGAGCAAGCAAAGCTGAGGAATGTCCCCGATTCCTGGGGGAAGGTCCTTGAGGGAAATAAGGGGTGGGGCGAGGTGGCGGTTGGGTATGGAATACGGATTTCCGCACATCGTCCCAAGCTTAATCTTTGGCGCCAACCGAATACGGCTCAGATGGTTCAACGAAGGTACCAGGGGATGGCGTTGTTCATAGTCACTCTCTTTATTATCGGAACTATAATTTGGTTTTCACTTTATCAAATGGCGTTGCCCTTAAAACAAGAAGTTCAACAGATTTCTCGCCAGGGTGCAAGTATTGAGGCACAGGCCAAACAACAGGAAGATCTCGAAACGGCCTGGAATAAGTTAAAGATTAACACAGAGAAAATTGGAGATGGCTTAGCGCAAATTCAAGCCATGCAAACCTTTCCAGGGGTTGAGCTAAAGATTGAGCAGGTGATTTACAAGCAAGGCAGCATGTCCTTACACGGAAGTGCCAAGGATGCAAGAAGTGTTCAAACCCTGATCCGTACCCTGCGGACCATGGGCTGGGAACAACCCGCCTTGTCAAGTTATAAATTGACGTCGCTAAACAACGTCGAGTTTTCTTTAAGTGCTAAACGTGGACGAATTGGAACGGAACAGGTCAACACGATCGAGAACACACCGGTGAAAATGCCTGTGAACACGGGTACATCCTTGGGAGAGGGAGTATAAACATGGCTTATTCCTCAAGTGAAGTTAATGTTAAACACTTGATAAAACCTTCTACAAGCCCTCTATTTCAGCGTCTTTCACTACGCAGTATAAAGGGAATCACTGTGTTTTTTTTGCTGGGTACTGTTTTGGGATTTCTGTTGCTCTGGCGACCGGCCTACCTTCAATTGCGGTCATTACAAAAGGAGGAAACCCATTGGCAACACGTATTGAAGACAGGCGTTACGGACACCAAAACGGACGCGAAGGCGGCCAATATTCCCGCGATGGATCAGTTACCTGACATTATAGAGCAGTGTCGTGGCGCGTTTGTCAAAGAGGGTGTGAGCGTGGTTGCCTTAAATGTTGAACGGTTCGGTGAGCGGCGAGAAGCTGGCAATGGGGCAAGTTTGGATTATGGTTTAGTTCGATTACATTTACGTGGAAACTGGGAGGGGATTGTCACATCACTCAAAGCACTCGAGGACACACAGGAGGGCAACATTCATCTTCAAGAAGTGGTTTTGGATGCAGAAGGCGGAGAAGTTCTTCTCCAGATTTATTTCTACACGGGGGAGTAGATTAGATGTAAGTAATGTTTGGAACGAGACGTTCTCCTTTTCCATAGGCTAAGGAGAGGAGGAATGTATGGTGGGTAAGGAATACAACATTCAACCCGGAGACAATTTTCATACCTTGGCTCAACGCTGGGGAGGGACCTGTGACGATTTTCTACAGGTTAATCCGAGTGTTGATCCACTGAAACTTCAAATTGGACAAAAAATTGTTCTCCCAGAATTTAAAGGATTACTCAAAGGGCAAGAACAATATGCAGATATCAGTGTGGATCGCGGACAAGAGTTTGTAGGGGAGTATCTTGATGACGTCGAAATGGAAGTTGAGGGAGTTCGTTTTCGCCTTCGACGAATTGGTGAACCCAAAATTCCCCACGAAATTCACTTCATTCTTCCGCGTACCGAGATCCGTAAAATCCAACCAGCAGGGGAAGGTGGACCGTCGGAAGTGCAAATTATACTCAGTAATTTGGACGTTGTTCTCTCCCCTCGTTTAGTAAGCGCTAAAGGGGACACCGCAGGGCAGGCTAAACCAGCGGGGCGAACACAAATCCAAGACCATGCGCCGCAACAGCAGCAAGTTCAAGCGGGGCAAACTCCACAAACTTAAATGCATCTCCTCAATGACGTTTCCACTTAATAAGGGTTGAATACAAAACCTCCGTTTAACGGAGGTTCTAAGGTTGAGAGGGTCTTCAATTGAAAATACTATGCTACAGGAAGAAATTGTGATAAAATTTTGGATATGTGACAAGGAAGTGATAAATTGGCAAGCATCTGGGTATTTCATGGACCTAATCTGAATCTATTAGGAGTACGTGAACCGGAACATTACGGGTCGCGCACCTTGGCAGAGATTAATCAGGAAGTATTAGCAACTGCGAATCAGGTGGGGATTACCGCGGAATGCCGGCAAACGAATCAAGAGGGTGATCTCCTAGATTGGATACAAGCTTTAACGTCGGATGATTTTTTAATTCTGAATCCTGGGGCTTGGACGCATACAAGTTATGCAATTCGAGATGCCATTCGTGCGGTAGGGGTTCCAACGGTAGAGGTTCATCTTTCAAACATTCATGCCCGTGAAGCATTTCGAGCCAATTCTGTGATTGCTCCAGTTTGTATCGGACAAGTTTCAGGGCTAGGAGCAGACGGTTATGTTTTAGCGATGCGTTATGCGATCGACTACCAAGATCGACGCAGTGAACTCGTTTAGCTAAAGTTGAACATCGAAACTTCGGTGGGGGAGTCTACCCCCACCGAAGCAAAGCATGGAACTCCCGACGGTCATGGAGGAACTAGTGTCGCTGAAGCCATGGATGGAGGGAAGAGACCACTAATAAAAGTGGGAATCTTGAAAGTGGACAAATAATAGAAAGAGGGAAATTATCATGAGTCGGTTAGAACGGATGCGTCAAAAGATGCATCAAGAAAAAATCGATGCTTATGTGGTTATTCGGCCGGAGAATGGACGGTATATGAGCGGCTTTACTGGTGGGGAAGCAACCCTGTATATTACGGCAAAAAAAACCTTTTTGCTGACGGATTTTCGTTACATAGAACAAGCAAAGGTCCAGGCTCCTGAGTTTGAAATCCTTAAAACGGGAAATGACCACTTTGAATCGTTAGCAGAAATCGGGCAACAGGCTCAGCGGGTTGGTTTTGAAGGAGACTTTATCACGCATGCAAACTACGAGAAACTAAAAAATGGGTTCCCAGAAGCAGAACTTCTTTCTCTACCCAATCTTGTGAGCTATTTGCGTTCGGTGAAGGATCAGGCGGAGATTGAGACTATTCGTCAAGCAGTGAAAATTGCAGATGACGCTTTTGACAACGTATTAAAGTCAATTGAGATAGGTCAGACGGAAGAAGAGGTTGGACTTGACTTAGAATATTCCATGCGCCGGGCTGGTGCAAGTGGAGGTTCTTTTGAATTCATCGTGGCTTCGGGCGTTCGTTCGGCCTTACCCCACGGCACAGCCAGTTCAAAAAAGATTCATTTAGGTGAGTTTCTGACGATGGATTTCGGAGCGGTCTATCAGGGTTATTGCTCCGATATAACACGGACGGTGTTCTTAGGCGAACCGGAAGACAAGCACCGGGAGGTTTATGAGGTCGTATTGGCAGCCCAGCGTGCTGGGATTGCGGCGGTTGCGCCAGGGCGGACTGGTAAAGAAGTGGATGCGGTGGCTCGAAAAATCATTGAAGACGCTGGCTATGGCGATTACTTTGGACATGGACTAGGACATTCCGTGGGCCTGGCCATTCATGAAGGACCAAATCTGAGTATGCGAGAAGAGCGAGTGCTTGAACCGGGCATGGTTATTACTGTCGAACCGGGCATTTATATCCCAGATTGGGGTGGCGTTCGGATCGAAGATATTGTTTTGGTGACCGAAAATGGTTGCGAAGTTTTGACACAGGCACCGAAAGAATTCATTATCTTCGAGTGAAGTTTGCGGTCCTTCTAAGTATTTGACATTAGAAAGGGACAAGCTAATTATTCTAGAATTTAGGGGGAAAATACATTTATGATTTCTACAAGCGATTTTAAGACAGGCGTAACAATACAATTAGATGGTGATGTTTTTTCTGTGGTTGATTTCCAACACGTAAAACCAGGTAAAGGTGCCGCCTTTGTCCGCACTAAGTTGAAAAACGTAAAAACGGGTGCAGTCGTAGAGCGGAGGTTTAATGCCGGAGAAAAGGTGGCGAAGGCCCACGTTGAGCGCCGAGATATGGATTACCTTTATAAAGACGGCGAACACTTCGTGGTCATGGACAAGGAAACTTATGAACAAATATCTCTGACAGCGGGACAAATTGGAGACGGGGTCAAGTGGCTGAAAGAAAACATGACCTTAGGGGTACTCTTTTTTGATGTCGAGGTTATCGGAGTCGATGTGCCAAATTCTGTCCAACTTGCTGTTGCCACTACTGAACCAGGAGTAAAAGGGGATACGGCAACTGGTGGCACAAAACCCGCAACGTTGGAAACCGGTGCGGTGGTTCAGGTTCCGTTCTTTGTCAATGAAGGGGATGTGCTGATCATTGATACCAGGACAGGAAGCTATGTCCAACGTGCCTAGTTCTACTTCAACCAAGTGCCAGAATTCAGCTCCCACTTCTATAAGTGGGAGCTGAATTAGGAGACCCCAAGTGAATCATTGAGCGAAGCGAGTTCGCCTAATAGATTAAATTTGAAAATTCCAGCAATAATTATTATTTAACTTAATAATTTAAAGGAATCCTGACAATATTGAAGAATAAAGCCTTCAAGGAAGGAGTCTCGAAAATGGACTTTATAACGAGAAGGCATTCAAAAGGGCATGATTTTAAGTGGGTCACTCCATTACATATAGCCATTCTTTATGCGTTAGTCAGTGGAACATGGATTCTCTTTTCAGATCGTTTATTAGGCGCTACCGTCACAGATCACCGATTATTCCTCCAGTTATCAATTGCTAAAGGTTGGTTTTATGTTGCGGTGATGGCGGTCTTGCTCTTTTTTCTGTTTCAAAGGGAATGTAACTCTCTCCAGCAATCTGAGAAATCCCTTCAAAAAGATCGGGAACACTTAGAGCGCTATCGTCTTTTGGCAGAGGATGGTCTAGATTCGATTCTCTTTATCAGTCCAGATGGTCAGATTATTGATGCCAACGAAGCAGCAGTGAAGCGTTATGGCTATACCCGAGAGGAATTAACTCATATGCCTGTTCACAAATTGCGCTTGCCAGAGGATCAGATTCAAATTTCGGATATGCTCCAAAAGGCACCAGGAGGAATCCACTTTGAGTGCCAGCATCTTTGCAAGGATGGGAGTGCTTTCCCGGTCGAAGCCAGCACCAAGGGGACTATCTATAATGGACAACAAATTATTATATGCATTATTCGAGATATCACAAAACGTAAAAATGCACAGGCAACGGTTTGGCAGGAGAAGGAGCGGGCTCAAGTGACCCTGGAGTCCATCGGAGATGCGGTAATCACCACCGATGTACGGGCGAACGTAGAGTACCTCAACCCGGTTGCTGAATTTTTAACCGGTTGGACGAATGCAGAAGCGATTGGCCACCCGTTGGAAAAGGTCTTTCATATTGTCAATGAAGAAACTGGCATAACGGTTGAAAGTCCGATTGTCCGTTGTCTTCAGGAAGGACGTATTGTTGGCTTAACAAACCATACGGTCTTGATCAATAAAACGGGATCTACCATCGCTATTGAGGAATCGGTTGCTCCCATTCGTGACCGAACAGAAGCGGTCATTGGAGGAGTCTTAGTTTTTCGCGATGT
>PKWS01000081.1:12972-14389 GCA_003132105.1 Desulfosporosinus sp. | reverse complement strand
TAGTGAATAACCAGGGAGGGTACCATGGAGGGGAAAAGAAGAAAACCAATCTATTGGTTTTGGGGTGTTCTGTTTATCGCTCTGGTCGGAGGAATCTTGTGGTCCTATCGCTCTAATTTAACTTCTGGGACTAGTAAATTTGCGCTGGCCCAAACCGGAGTGATTACTCATGAACGTAAAGTTGCGGCAACATTTGCGAATCAGGAAATACCAATATCGGCTCCGTTCTCTGGTAGTGTGAAATTTATGGGCGAAGATGGACAGCGCTTCAGGCGTGGGGAGGGTGTGGCAACCCTTCAACCTGAAGGAGCTGCCCCCGGAACTAAACAAGAGAATGCTCAGAATCAAACGATTCTGGCAACGATGGGCGGGCTGTTTTTTCACCAAACCGATGGCTTAGAAAATGTCATAACGACTGAAAATTTAACTTCCATGGATTTGCATAGATTATTGGCACAGACTACTAACGTTAAAATTCCAGGAGCTAACGTTCAAACTGGGGAGATTGTGGGTAAAATAGTAAATAACCTTATTCCGACTCAGGCATTCATTGAACTGACTAGTATCGAGGGGCTCACTGTCGGAAAGACGATGCGTTTAACTGCGGGAGAGCAAACAGTCAATGCTACAATTTTGCTTAAATCAGAGAAACCTACGGGAGTTGTGGTTTTGTTCCCTTATTATATTGATGGATCAGCGACCAAAAGGCGTCAAGAGGTGAACTGGATCTACCAACCGCCAACCAGTGGGGTTCTCGTTCCCAAGAGCGCATTGTGGACGCAGGGAGAGGAACTTGGAGTCTTTCTTTGGAGTGAGGGAGTTGTGCATTTTAAGAAGGTTAAAGTCCTTGATCAAGATGACAGTCATGCCTGCATCGAAAATTTGACGAGTGGTATCCCCATCGTGATAACGCCCCGTAACGGACTGGAAGGGTTAGTAGCCGATGTAAAAAATATTTAAGTTTTGGCCTCCATAAGCAGGAAACGACGAAAGGGCGTAGAATTGATTGCGAAGGGGATAAACTGATGTTGACAAATGCGGATATTGAGCAAAGCTTAGTCGAGGTTCGTCAACGTATAGACCAAGCTGTAGCCCGAAGTAATCGGGACCCGACAACCATCCGGTTATTGGCCGTGTCTAAGACCCAGCCAGTTTCAGCCTTGGAGGAGGCTTATCGCGTCGGACAACGTAGATTTGCAGAAAATCGTGTTCAAGAATGGTTGGAGAAAGCCCCTTTTCTTAAAAACGATTGCGAATGGCACCTGGTAGGGAGTCTTCAAACCAACAAAGTGAAGTACTTAGATCAATCCATTTCTATGATTCATTCACTTGATCGGTTTTCGTTATTAAAGACCCTTAACGCACAAGGGGAACAATGTGATATAATCTGGACAACACTCGTTCAAGTTAATATCGC
>PKWS01000081.1:10202-12869 GCA_003132105.1 Desulfosporosinus sp. | reverse complement strand
CTTTCGATGGGGATGAGTGGAGATTTCGAAATGGCTATTGAAGAAGGGGCAACTCTTGTCCGTGTTGGACGTGGGATTTTCGGCGAACGTGTATAATAAACCTATAAAGAAAGGAAGATATATTAATGGCGAAATTAATTGACAAAGTGATCGGAATTATGGGATTTTCAAGTGAGGAGCCAGAAGAAGACATCTTCGAAGAAAATGAAAGAGAAAAAAATGCCCAGGAAGAGGTGCGCTCCAACCGTAAAAACGCTCAGGTCGTAAGTATTCATTCTCAAAAGCAAATGCGTGTTGTGGTGATGGAACCGGGTTCTTTTGAAGAAGCCCAAAACATTGCTGATCAGTTGAAAGCTCGCCGACCAGTTATTGTTAATCTCGAAAACGCAGAAAAGATGTTAGCCAAACGTATTGTAGATTTTATTAGTGGGACAACCTATGCGTTAAATGGCAACATGCAAAAAGTCGGGAATGGAATTTTCTTGTTTGTGCCTACAAACGTCGATATTTCAGGTGAGATGCGCGACGAACTAAAAGACAAGGGATTATTCTGGCAGAAATAGGGAGGGATTCTAAGTTGATTTCTCTAATCGCTCAAGTTATTGATAACGTGATCTTAATTCTTACTATTGCAATTGTGATTCGATCGTTTCTTTCCTTCCTACCTCAATTCAGGTCCAATAAACTAACTATGCTTCTTTATGATGTGACAGACCCACTTCTTAAGCCGTTTCAACGTTTTCAAATCGGTGGATCAGCAATGGGGGTGGATTTCTCCCCTATTGCTGCAATCATAGCGCTGAATGTGATCGGTTGGTTGAGCAAGTTATTTCTATCTTTGTTCTCCTAGCATGAAACGCTCAGCAGATCGCAGTGGACTCGGATATTGGAATAGAAAAGAAGTGCGGTTGGAAGCAGCTCATATTTTAGACCTAGTGGATGCAGTGCTAAATGAGGAGTCTAAACAAGTCACGCCTTTTGTAAGCTTTGCTATGAGGGAGTGGGCTGAGGCCGTTCTGCGCAAGGAACACCTGACTCTTATGGAGGAGGGAGGGTTCCAGGATGCAGAGCGTGTTCGACTAGTTATTGCCCCTTGGGGTGAAACCTTGCATTCCATAGATGCAAACATTTCACTACTTTGGGTGCGTCCAACGAACCCTCGTGCCCAACTTGAACATCGCCAGATCTTGGGATCCCTGATGGGACTGGGCTTTAGTAGAGATGTTTTGGGAGATATTCAAGTGGGACAGAAAGGCCAATATATCGCGACTACGGCAGAAATTGCCTCGTTTGTATTAGATCATTGGACACAGGCGGGGCGAGAGGAACTAAAAGTTTCGCTCTGTGGGAACATACCGGATGTGTGTCCTGATTCAGGTGAGGAGCTCGGAATCACCGTTAATTCTTCACGCATAGATGCGGTGATTGCCAATGCTTTTGGGGTTTCGAGGTCAGTAGCGCAGGAATGGATTACCCAGGGTAAGTTGAGAAGGAATGGCATAGTCGTGAGCAAAACGGATGCAGAAGTTCAACCTGACGATTTGATCTCTTGCCGGGGGCAGGGGCGGATAAAACTCTTGAAATGCACTCAAACTCGAAAGGACCGGACAGCTTGGCAAATCGTGCTTTTCCGGTCACAAAGGCATTAGGGGGAAATATTGATGCAGATGACGCCTCTTGATATACGAAATAAAACATTCAGCAAAGGGATTCGGGGTTATCAATGCGGAGAAGTGGAGAAATTTCTCGAAACCGTAAGTCAGGAATTTGAATCCGCGTATACTGAGAATTTCGAACTGCTCGAAAAGAAAAGTGGGTTGGAAACGGAAATTAGCCATTACCGTCAGTTGGAGAGTACTTTGCAACAGACTCTGGTTTTGGCACAGCAAACGGCAGAAGAGGTTATGAAGGTCGCGAGACATGAGGCCGAACTCCTGTTAAGGGAAGCTGAACATGATAAGTTAAGCAAAGTGTCTGAAGCTCAGGTAATACTGGAAGATATTAAAGAAGAAATTCAGGGACTTTCAAGGAAACGGGATTTATTACGGACACAACTCAAGTCTTTTCTACTTGCCCATCTAGATTTAGATAAGTTACAGGAACGAAATGATGGTATTGCTTAAAATGCGCAGGGTCATTGAGGTTGCGAAGAAGCCTTGTTTCGTGATAAAATAATTATTAGACAACTTTGAAGGAGAAGGATTGGAATCGATGAATAATATATTAATTAGTGAACTAGCTCCAGACTTTCTCATTCAAGGCTTTGGATTGCATAAGGGTGAGAATCAGACCTACGTTGGGAAAGNNGATATAAAAATTTTAACTGTAGGTTTCGCAGAAGCGAGCCAAAATTTTCGCCCCGGGGATGTTTTGATGACAGGGAGTGATGATTTACTCGATCGTGCGTTTCAGGTCATGGATGAAATTGAGCAACGTGGAGTGGTCGTCAGTTTGACGCCCCCTCAGGATTCGAAGCAGTTATACTTATCTAAGGAACAGATGGATCCCTTCGTTCTGGAATGGAAGAGTCGAAAAATCTCTTTTTTATGTCTGTGGATGGTGGATCCTATTAAATCGGAAGGTCAAGCAAAACTTGTCACCATCTTGCGGAAAGTTCTCTCGAAGGAAAAATCGAGCGAGAAAAAGTAAACTCGTTCAGCTAAAGCT
>PKWS01000081.1:0-10197 GCA_003132105.1 Desulfosporosinus sp. | reverse complement strand
CCTGAAGTAAGTTTCCTATATAGCACTAGTAACACCGGCGCCTGAAGGCTTGGCCTTAGCCAAGTTTTCTTTAATTGATAAGGAGGAAATATCAGTGGATTATCGCGACACTCTCAATTTGCCTGAAACCAATTTTCCAATGCGCGGAAATCTTCCCAAAAAAGAACCGGAAATCCTCAAAACCTGGGAAGAAGACAATATTTATGAAAAGGTGCAAAATGCACGTGCTGGACGACCAAAATTTATTCTTCATGATGGCCCCCCCTATGCTAACGGGGATATTCATCTCGGGCATGCAATCAATAAGGTGTTGAAAGATGTTGTGGTCAAATATAAGACCATGATGGGTTTTGATGCGCCATATGTTCCGGGATGGGACACCCATGGGCTTCCCATTGAAATACAAGTGATCAAGAAGTTAGGCGTAAACAGACATGCTGTGTCTGCGCTGGAATTCCGTAAGAAATGTAAAGACTATGCCGAGAAATATGTAGGGATTCAGCGCGAGCAATTTAAGCGCCTTGGAGTTCGCGGAGATTGGGACCATCCTTACCTGACCTTGCAAAAAGAGTATGAGGCAGCTCAAATCGGGGTTTTNNCCTTCCTGTGAAACGGCACTTGCTGAGGCAGAAATTGAATATGCTGATAAACCGGCCTCGGCCATTTATGTCAAATTTGCGGTTCGGGATGGTTTGAACGTGCTTACAAAAGAGAACACGTTTGTTGTCATTTGGACGACAACGCCTTGGACTCTTCCGGCAAACCTTGCGATCAGCGTACACCCGGAGTTAACGTATGCTGTTGTCACCGCCAGGCAAGAACGTTGGGTCGTTGCAGAGGGGATGCTTGAGTCCTTGCGCTCGCTGTGGAAGCTAGACCTTCCGGTCGAAAAGACCTTCTCGGGCAAAGAATTGGAAGGGGTAATTTGCACAAATCCACTGGTGGACCGTGATTCCGTGTTAATCTGTGGAGAACATGTTACTTTAGAAGCAGGTACAGGATGCGTTCATACGGCACCTGGTCATGGGGAAGATGACTTTTTGATCGGGAAAAAATATGGGTTACCCGTGCTTTGTCCCGTTGACCATCAAGGAAAATTCACGTCAGAGGGCGGGATATACGTCGGCCTGAAAACGGGTCAAGCGAATCCTGTGATTGTAGAGGACCTAAATAAAACTGGAAATCTCGTGCTAGAGGAAACGATTGTACATAGTTACCCTCATTGTTGGCGTTGTAATAGGCCCATTATTTATCGAGCGACAGAACAATGGTTTGCGTCCATTAGTGGATTCCGTCAGGCAGCATTGGAGGAAATAGAGAAGGTTCGTTGGATTCCTGCTTGGGGAAGAGACCGGATCTTTAACATGATCGCAGATCGGGGAGACTGGTGTATTTCCCGGCAAAGGACCTGGGGGGTCCCGATCCCCATCTTTTACTGTGAGGATTGTGGGAAAGTATTGGTGAATAACGAAACAATTGCTAAGGTACAGGTAGTCTTTCGTCAAGAAGGCTCAGATGCCTGGTTTGCCCATTCTACGGAGGAACTATTGCCGGAAGGGATTACGTGTTCCTGTGGCGGTGCAAAATTCCGCAAAGAGACGGATATCATGGACGTCTGGTTTGATTCTGGCACCAGCCACGCTGGCGTATTGAAGCAACGGGGTGACTTGTCTTGGCCTGCAGATCTCTACTTAGAAGGGACTGATCAGCACAGAGGTTGGTTCAATTCTTCTTTGACGACATCGGTGGCTGCGTTTGGTCAGGCTCCTTACCNNAATGTATTGACCCATGGCTTCGTCGTTGATGAGCAAGGGCGTAAGATGTCTAAATCGCTTGGTAATGGGGTGGATCCGCTCAAAGTCGTTCAAGAACTGGGCGCAGATGTTTTACGTCTCTGGGTTAGCTCTGTGGATTATAAGAATGACGTCGCAGCTTCCCCTCGCATTATGAAGCAAATGTCCGAAGCNNCGATTTTTGTTGAGTAACCTTAATGATTTCGACCCAGCAAAGGATAAAGTACCTTACCAGGAGCTTCAGGAAATTGATCGGTGGGCCTTGCTTAAACTCTCTAAAGTAGTTGAACGCGTGCTTCTCGGTTATGAGACTTATGAATTCCACTGGGTTTACCACACGGTTCATAATTTCTGTACTGTAGAGTTGAGTGCCATTTATTTAGATATTGTCAAAGACCGACTCTACGTGGAAGGGAAAACATCCCTCCTTCGTCGTTCTGCCCAAACCGTTTTATACGAAGTCCTGGATGCCTTGGTTCGCCTCCTAGCACCGGTTTTGACGTTCATGACGGAAGAAATATGGCCATATATCCCTGGAGATAAGAACGAGGAAATTGTTCAAATGGCAGAAATGCCAAAAGTGAACCCCGAATGGATGGACGAGAAGATTGCCTATAAATGGGATCAGATTTTAGAGTTGCGGACGGATGTTGCCAGAGTATTGGAAAAGGCACGCCAAGAAAAATTGATTAATCATTCGTTGACCGCTCACATTGATCTTTATCCAACGGAAGTTCAGTATGAGTTCTTGCAACAAGTTCCTAATCTCGCGGAAATCTTTATTGTCTCCGACTTAACGATGCATAAACCCAGCGAAGAAAGGCCAGAAGGCGTACAACAAGCTGAAGTCCACGAGGGCTTAGGAATTCTTGTGCAACCTGCCAAAGGGGAAAAGTGCGAACGCTGCTGGATGTTTCATGACGATGTCGGAAAAAATCAAGAACATCCGACGATTTGCCCTCGTTGTAGTGCAGTGGTCAAAAACCTCGCTTGAGGGAATTTTAAATGATTTTATTAAATTACTAGTAGACTAAATCTGAAAAAAAGCATATCATATAGAATAATAATAAATATTCAATACCGAATGATACTAGCGGGAGAGATCTGGAAAATCCAGACGCCGAAGGAGAAAATCCCTGAATCGCTTTTCAGGGGAGAAACTCTCAGGCAAAGAGTACTGCTAGTAGACGGGACTCTGGAGAGTTTCTTCTAAGGCACATTCAAAAAAATANNAATAGCCCGCTATGAGGTAAACATACCTCCTTGTCTGACGCAAAATATCCATGACATCTTTGACTTTTTATTTTCTTTCATATGCCTAACAGAGAACACCAAAGGGGATGCCGTGACGGCGAATCTCTCAGGTTCAAGGACAGAGGAAGTGCGATAGTGCATTTCCTCTGTCCTTTTTCATGTTACTTCTATCTAGGTGACAAAAATTTAGGAGGTGCCGATATGGTTGGACCAAAACGAACTCCGCTTTATGAAGAACATCAGGCGGCAAAGGCCAAATTAATTGACTTTGGCGGGTGGGAAATGCCAGTACAGTATGCTGGTGTGATTGCAGAACACCATGCAGTGCGGAACAAGGCAGGACTATTTGATACTTCCCATATGGGAGAAATTGATGTTCGCGGTAAAGACGCCCTGGCATATGTTCAGATGTTGATTACCAATGATGCAAGTCTACTCCTGAATGGGAAAATTCTTTATTCTCCAATGTGTTACCCGACCGGCGGAATTGTCGATGATTTACTTGTTTATCGCTATGATTTAGAACACTTCTTTATTGTTGTTAATGCTTCTAACACGGATAAGGATTATGATTGGATGCTTGAGCAAGTCAAAAAATTTGAGGTGAGTGTCGACAATGTTTCTGACCAGTATGTGCAACTCGCTTTGCAAGGCCCTCTTGCGGAAACAATTTTGCAACGGTTATCAAATGTTGATCTGTCCAAACTAATATATTACACGTTTACACACGGAGAAATTGATAGCGTACCATGCCTTATCTCCCGTACGGGCTATACAGGAGAAGATGGGTTTGAAATTTATTGTTCACCTGAGTTTGGACGGCAATTATGGCGGAAGATTTTAGAAATCGGTGCCACGGATGGCGTACAACCGATTGGCTTGGGCGCTCGTGACACATTACGGTTTGAAGCTCGCCTTCCTTTGTACGGCAATGAATTAGGTGCAGAAATTACTCCGCTAGAAGCAGGGATTGGTTTTTTTGTTAAATTTGATAAAGACGATTTTATCGGGAAAGCTGCTCTACAAATCCAAAAGGAGCAAGGGGTACCCCGTAAATTGGTAGGTCTCGAAATGATTGGACGCGGAATTGCCCGCTCTCATTATCCCCTCCAGAAAAATGGGGAAGACATTGGATTTGTCACTTCAGGCTCTTTCTCCCCGACCCTTAATAAGAACATTGCTTTAGGGCTGATTCGTGCGGATCTGGCCGTGCAAGGAGACGTTCTGGACGTGCTGATTCGTGAGAAAGCTGTGCAAGCCAAAATTATCCCGACCCTGTTCTATGCGAGGGCTAAGCGCCACTAAGACTGATAAGTGGCGCTAAGCCCCTGCATAAGTTCAGCTATACTTATAATGAAGTGGACACTCCATCATAAGCAAGTTTCCTATACAAAGAGGGTAATCGTCATTACTTGGGCAAGATAACAAAAATATTAGGAGGATGATCACATGAATCCAGTAGAATTGAAGTACAACAAAGTCCATGAGTATGCAAGGGTGAGTGGAAACATTGTAACGTTTGGGATTACTAATCATGCCCAAGAAAGCCTCGGGGATGTTGTATTCGTTGAGCTTCCTGATGAAGGCACGACTGTGACAGCCGGAAAATCCTATGGTACGGTGGAATCTGTGAAAGCAGTGTCTGATATTACGGCTTCAATCAGTGGAAAAGTTGTTGAAGTGAATACGCTAGTCTTGGATTCACCAGATTTGCTGAACAGTGATCCCTATGGGGAAGGCTGGTTAATTAAAGTTGAAGCAGAGGATTTATCCCCGCTGGAAACAATGATGACAGTTGCCGAATATGAAGCGTTTGTGGCTGAGGAGGAAAATTAGGATGAATTTTGTACCGAATACGGACAGTCAACAGGAGCGGCTCTTAGCCCGTATCGGGGTCAAGTCTGTTGAGGAGCTCTTTGATGATATACCCAAGGAAATTCGCTTAAAACGCTCCCTCAATATTCGTGGGGGAATGTCGGAGCAGGAATTGGTCAAACACGTCCAAGGGTTGGCAAATAAAAATAAAACGGTGGAAGAGTACAGTTGTTACCTCGGAGCCGGTGCCTATGAACATTTCATTCCGAGTTTTGTGGACCAATTGTTGCTGCGTTCTGAATTTTATACAGCTTATACGCCGTACCAACCAGAGATTAGTCAGGGGACACTTCAAGCGATTTACGAATATCAGACTTTAGTCTGTGAGTTAACAGGGATGGATGCGGCCAATGCCTCGATGTATGATGGAGCTTCGGCTCTAGCGGAAGCCGCCCTCATGACTTGTGATGCGACACGACGGGAAAAAGTACTCGTCCTACAAACGGTGCATCCGGAATATCGCGAGGTCATGAAGACGTATCTGCCGCCCCGGGGCGTAGAGCTTGTTGAAATTCCCTATCAGGATGGGGTTGCGGATTTATCCGCTCTTGAAGCGGCGCTACAAGAGGACGTTGCAGGTGTAGTTGTCCAAAATCCTAATTTCTTTGGTAGGGTTGAAAAGGCGGAGGAAATCGCACAGCTTGTGCATGCCAAAGGGGCACTTCTGGTCATGGCAGTTAATCCCGTCTCTTTGGGGTTGCTAAAGTCTCCAGGAGAATGTGGCGCAGATATTGTTGTTGGCGAAGGGCAGGCCTTTGGTAACCCTCTGAATTTTGGTGGTCCTTATCTGGGATTTTTGGCCACCCGGGAAAAATTCGTCCGGCGTATGCCAGGGCGGATTGTTGGTGTAGCCCACGATAAAAACGGGAAAAAGGGATATGTGTTGACCCTTCAGGCCCGTGAGCAACATATCCGGCGAGAAAAAGCCACATCCAACATTTGCTCCAATGAAGCACTCTGCGCACTTGCTTTTACTATGCATTTGAGTGCACTAGGGAAGACAGGGATCTTAGAATTAGCGTATTTAAATTTGCAGAACGCCCATTATGCCGCACGGGAGATTGAGAAAATTCCGGAGATGAGTTTGGCTTTCTCAGGGCCGTTCTTCCATGAATTTGTGGTTGAGACCAAGGCTGAACCGGAGGTAGTCAATGCTTGGCTCCTGGAAAATCAGATTATTGGTGGACTCGATCTTGCTCGCTTCTACCCGGAGCTCGATCATCACCTCCTCTTCTGTGTGACCGAGACGAAGTGTAAAGAAGATATTGACCGGCTCGTGGCCAGATTGGGGGAAATCCAATGATAGCATTAGAACCACTTATTTTTGAACTCAGTGCCAGCGGACGAACTGCGCTTAGCTTACCTTCTTGTGATGTACCAGAGGTTCCGGTTGAAATGCTTATTCCTGTAGAATTGCTTACACAGCGGGAACCGCAACTCCCGGAACTTTCTGAAGTGGATGTTGTTCGTCACTTTACCCGCCTTTCCACCTTGAATTATGGTTTGGACAGTGGGTTTTACCCACTAGGGTCGTGTACTATGAAATATAACCCGAAGGTCAATGAAAGGCTGGCTCGTCTACCTGGCTTTACTGCAATACATCCCTACCAGCCCGAGTCCATGACTCAAGGGGCTTTGCAGCTCATGGCGGAACTCCAAGAAGATCTCTGTGAATTGACGGGAATGGACGGATTCACTCTCCAACCTGCCGCTGGTGCACATGGGGAACTGACTGGAATGTTAATCATTAGAGCCTATCATCAGCATCGCGGAGATCATAAACGCACAAAAGTGATTGTTCCAGATGCAGCCCATGGTACCAATCCTGCCACCGCGGCGATGGCAGGCTATGAAATCATCGTGGTTCCTTCCAATGCTCGCGGCGGAGTTGATCTCGAGGAACTGAAAAAAGTCGTCAATGATGAAGTGGCCGCACTAATGCTGACGAATCCCAACACGGTGGGACTCTTCGAAGAAAATATCTCAGAAATTACTAAGCTGATCCATGACGCAGGAGGGTTATTGTACTACGACGGAGCGAATACCAATGCGATTATGGGTATTACTCGCCCGGGAGACATGGGTTTTGACGTTGTACATCTGAATTTACACAAGA
The DNA here is from genome assembly GCA_003132105.1 of Desulfosporosinus sp. Taxonomy (GTDB): domain Bacteria; phylum Bacillota; class Desulfitobacteriia; order Desulfitobacteriales; family Desulfitobacteriaceae; genus Desulfosporosinus. The sequence goes on along the minus strand of PKWS01000081.1, from coordinate 3,159 downwards.
CGTTCTCTACCCCTCACGGGGGCGGCGGTCCAGGATCTGGCCCAGTTGGGGTCAAAGAGTTTCTGGCACCTTTCCTTCCAAAGCCTGTAGTAGTTCGACGTGAGGATGGGACTTATGCGCTTGAGGAGAACTTACCATTATCCATTGGCCGAGTACGTTCGTTTTATGCGAACTTCAATGTTCTTGTTAAAGCCTATGCTTATATCCGAAGCCTTGGTGGTCCAGGGTTAAGAGCGGCATCGGAGAATGCTGTGTTGAATGCAAACTACTTAATGAGCATTCTCAAAGAACATTATTTCCTGCCCTTTGAGCGAGTGTGTAAACATGAGTTTGTCATTACCCCAAAAAATCTTAAAGCCACGGGGGTGCATACTTTAGATATCGCCAAGCGCTTATTAGACTATGGCTATCACCCACCGACTATTTATTTCCCAATGATCGTTGAAGAGGCTATGATGATTGAGCCAACAGAAACCGAAAGTATGGAAACCCTCGATGGATTTGCAAAGGTCTTAATACAGATCGAGGAAGAAGCACGAAGCCAAACAGATCTCGTTAAGAATGCACCGCATACCACGGTAGTATCGCGATTTGATGAAGTCGCTGCGGCGCGGAAGCCAAATTTGCGTTGGCGGAAAGAGTCATAGAATAAGTAAAATGCCGCTCGTTAAGGGCGGCTTTTTCTAACTAGGAGGATAAAAGGTGGAACAACTAGACGCGTTAGTTCAACATGCTTGGGAAGTGCGACAAGCGAACTTTGCGGATGAAATATTTTTTGATTTTCCCACTTTGACGGAGAGTATTACTCTTACTGGTCAGTCTTGTGCACTTAACTGTGCGCATTGTGGAGGGCATTACCTTAAGGGAATGAAAAGCGTTCCAGAAATTAAAGCCCAAGGATCCCCAAATTCAAACTATGTCTTCCGCAGCGCGCTCATCAGCGGAGGCTGCACCATAGAAGGTAAGGTTCCATTTAGCCAGCAACTGGATTTCCTGCACAAGCTTAAACAAGATGTGCGTTTGAACTTTCATGTTGGGTTACTGGATGCAGATGAAATTCTTCAGTTGAAAGATTTAGCAAATGTCGTTTCTTTTGACTTCGTCGCAGACCCCGAAACCATTCAGGAGGTCTACGGGTTAAAGAGAGGACTGGAAGATTATAGTCGTGTTTACAAGGCGCTCAGAGAAGTGTTGCCCGTTATGCCACATTTAACCCTTGGTCTGAGAGGGGGGCAATGGGGTGGAGAAGAAAAGGCATTGGATGCGCTGAAAGAATTAGGGTTAGATGGTTTGATCTTTAACGTTTTTATTCCGACGCCTGGGACCCGTTATGCGCTTAAGCAGCCGCTTCCTGTGGAAGAGGTTATTCGTTTTTTGGCCGAAGCAAGAATGCGGTTTCCAGACATACCTTTAGCATTGGGATGTATGAGACCGAAGGGAAAATATCGTCAGATTTTAGATGAGGCGGCGGTCGCCTTGGGATTGAATCGACTCGTCATGCCGACCCCAGGGGCGCGCCGTTTAGCGGGTGAGTTGGGGCTACGTGTGATTAGAGGAGAGGAGTGTTGTGCGTTATGATGATTCGCTGTTCAATTGGTACTGCAAAAGTATTAGGTTTAAAAAAGGTTAGAGTGGACGCCTTACCCACAACCGCTTATCTTATGGTCGGGGAACGCTGCCATTTCAACTGCGCCTTTTGTGCGCAAGCCCGTGAGAGTAGCGCGCGTGCTGACCTCCTTTCTCGGATCAGTTGGCCAAAATTTCAGGGAGAATCGTTTCTTCAGGGATTAGTCCAGCCGGAGGCCCAAACGGTATTGCAACGAATTTGCTTTCAAGTCGTTCAAGACAAGGCCGCTTTAGAGGATACAAAGGAATGGGTCAAAGCCGTGAAAAGCAAAACCCATCTCCCTATTTGCGTTTCAGCAGGTCCGCGAACGCTTGAGGAAGTCAAAGAACTTCTTGATCTTGGCGTTGAACATGTCAGCATTGCTTTGGACGCAGCAACCTCGGAAATCTATGATCAAAGTAAAGATGGATCATGGATGGAACGCTTTGAATTATTAAGCGAGTCAGCCAAAAAATTTCCTGGACAAATGGCTACGCACTTGATTGTCGGGCTAGGAGAAAGTGAAGAAGAAATGGCCCGATGCCTTCAAGCTATGTACGATATGGGAATAAACGTTGCACTTTTTGCTTTCACACCGATCAAAGGGACACGCATGGAAGGGTTAAAACCACCAAAGATGTCTCATTATCGGCGAGTTCAGGTTGCCCATGATGTGATACGGACAGGTTTGGCACGGGCAGATTACTTTCGATTTAGGGACGGTCAGTTAACAAACTTCGGGATTTCTGTAGATGAACTCCAGGAGAAAAGAGGAGGGGAGCCCTTTCAAACGTCCGGTTGTACGGGGTGTAACCGCCCGTACTATAACGAAACTCCTGGAGAAGAACTTTACAATTATCCCTTGGCCTTAACGACGAAAGAAGTTGAAGACGCATGGGCTTATGTCCGGGAAGCAAAGGACAAGCGGGGAGAGGGATGAGTATGACAACCTGGCGTTATTTACCTTATGCTGTTTATTCCGGAGCAGAGAATATGGCGGTTGATGAGGCTCTCTTACTAACTATGGCTCATACGCTAGATCCCCAACCCGTGCTTCGGTTTTATGGGTGGAGTCCAACGACTCTTTCCTTGGGATATGCCCAGAGTTATCATAAAGAGATCAATGAAGAAGCCTGCCTGGCTGAAGGGATCGAGATAGTTCGCCGTCCAACGGGTGGAAGGGCTGTTTTACACCAATACGAACTGACTTATAGCATCATTGCACCCGAGCATGATCCAAATGTTTCAGGAACAGTGATACAATCTTATTTGAGAATTAGTCAAGCCTTATTAAAAGGTTTAAAGGCTTTGGGGGTTCCAGCAGAGATAGTTGCGTGCAGTGGACTTAATGGAGCTAGCTCTTCCGCTTGTTTTGATGCTCCGTCTTGGTATGAATTAGTGGTCGACGGACGTAAACTTGTGGGGAGTGCTCAGGTACGGAAAGAAGGGATGCTGTTACAACACGGGTCTATCCTTCTCCATTTCGACGCAGACCTTCTCTTTCGGCTGCTTAAGTTTCCAAATGAGGAGATCCGTCAGAGATTACTGACAGG
>PKWS01000393.1 GCA_003132105.1 Desulfosporosinus sp. | reverse complement strand
TCATAAAAACATTGGCTGGGAAACATTCACAGATAAGGTAATTACACTATTAAATGAGCGGCAGGATCCCATTGTTTTTATCTTGTGGGGAAACAACGCTCATTTAATAGTGTAATTACCTTATCTGTGAATGTTTCCCAGCCAATGTTTTTATGAGAGTTTGCCTGACCAGCAATCACAGTTAAAGCTGTGTTTAATAAAAGTACTCCCTGATCTGCCCATTTTTTCAAATAGCCATTATCAGGAATATAGCAATTCGAATCATTCTTAAGTTCTTTGAAAATATTGAGCAGGGATGGTGGTGGAGCTATACCTGGCTGAACAGAAAAACTAAGGCCATGCGCCTGATCAGGTCCATGGTAGGGGTCTTGTCCTAAAATAACAACCTTAACATCTTTATAAGCGGTATAATGAAGGGCATTAAATATATCATGCATATCTGGGTAAATTGTCTTTGTTCTGTATTCTGTTAACAAAAACCGTCTTAACTTTTGATAATAATCTTGCTTAAACTCATCCTCTAATAATCTTTGCCAGTCATTTTTAAAGATAATCATAAATATCACCCATATAAATTATATCATAAATAAGTAGTGGAACTAACCTCCAGTCCCAAATACTCTCGATAGTTACTCAGCTTGAGTTAATAACTTAAAGATACCCGGAGTCACTTCTTCAAGGGTATCCCACTCCGGCCATTGTACCGGCTCATTAGACCAACATAGTGCAGGAACCGAATTTGTGGTATGCCCTTTCACTGAAAAATCTTCGATATTGCCATGATCGCTGGTTAGTATCCAGGCCACGTCTTCTTGCTCCTCCATAACTGAGAGAAAACCTCCAATAAAGCTATCAATGCGTTCAACCAGACCAATTGCTTCATCCCAACGTTGCTTGTGCCCTAAAACGTCCGTCTGAAAAAATTCATATAGCGCGAAATCATAGTTTAAGGCCAAGTTCCCTAAATGTTGACCAGCCTCAAACGAAGAAATAACCGGAACCTGCTCTCCTAGTTGAACGAGAATCTCATTTGTCATATCTTGATATACCGCTAATCCCTCCATTAAGTCGGGAACACGTCTTAAGCAAACGCCTCCTGCTAAGGCTGATAGGGTGGACGCCGTGTGTTTTCGTTTCCCGGTCCCTACCGCTTGATCATAAGCATCTGTAAAAGTGTTGGCAAACATGACCGTCTTCCCGGCGTCAGCTAATTGCCTAAAGATACTCTTTTCAGCAATGATTTCAGCCAGGAGTTGATTGGGATATGCATGAAGATGAAATCCCAGTGCTTTAGCTGCATTGATGCCCGTCCAGAGTGTTGTCTGACCCGTTGCACTCTGAGGCGTACCCGACACTCCCAGCGTGGGATCTAACGCTCTAAGTACTGTCTTATTATGGGTGATGCAGCGTTTTCCCCAGAGGAGATGACCTCCTAGCAGTTCATCCAGAACAGGGGTTTTCGCCGCCACGATAGGATTATCGTCTTTTCCTCCTAGGCCAAAACCATCAAGAAAAATCATGATCATGCGCATTTGATTTCTCTCCTTTCCTTCCCCAGTCTATCCAATTTCTAAAAGAACACGACTAAGCCCATTTGCTAGTCGTGTTCTAGTCACCACATTCCTTCTTTTATAAATTTATATCGATTCGATTCACAACAGCTCCTAAATTTACGATAAGCCTATCATTATCGATAATGACCGATTTACTTTCCCTTAATGAATCAGAAAAGTATAATTTTTGGTGCATCCCGTCGCTCATGAAGGACCGGGTACTCCATGCTACTCTATTTTTTCACCGAGTAACTGCATCAATGTTTCTTGTTCTTCTCGTAATTTTGCGAGTTCATCTGCTAAATTTAGGGCGGTCAAAATAGCCATCTGCTGAACACTCAAGCGAGGTAGCCGTTGAGCAATTAGACGCATCTTCTTATCAATTTCATGCGCCAACCCTTGGATATACGATGCTGTCCCATCACCGCGGACCACATGCTTTTCTCCAAAAATCTCAACGGTGATTTTGACTATTTCATGTGACACAATTTCCCCTCGCTTTCTTAATACCGCTCGGCTTTAATCTTTACTTCTATTTTCGCCATTCCGCAGCAAATTCCTGCTGAATTCCCTCTAAAATGCGTGAATTCAAGATATTTACTTCCTCATCTGTTAACGTCCTTTCTAAGGACTGGTAACGTAGGCTAAACGCTAGACTTTTGCGATCGTCAGGTATGGGTTTTCCCNNCGCATCAGCTTGAGTTTCAAGGGCCACGACTACAGCCAGATCCCTTTGTATCGCAGGGAAACGCGGGATGGATTGGGCACGAACGGTTTGTCGCATCCGCTCAAACAATGGGGTAAACTCTAATTCGAATAATACCACCCGTTCCAGCCCCCANNTTTTCCAGAGAGGGATGCATTTCACCCAAGAATCCGATCCGTTGGTTCTCAATAAAAACATCTGCCGATCGTCCCGGGTGTAGTAAGGATTGATTCTCGGCGACACGGTATTCCAATTCAAGACCAAATTCCAGAGCCAGCCGCTCTAAAATCCCTTTGAGATAGTAAAAATCATAAATAACTGGTTGGTTAAGCCAATGCCTACCACTCTTTCCGACAGCGAGTCCGGAAACTCGCAATTCTTCTCGAGGCAGATTCTGCAAAGGTTGCTCCTCTCCCCAATAAGTATTCCCTATCTCAAAAATGCTCACATCCGTGTTTCGGCGTGCAACATTCCGAGCAGCCACATCTAGGAGTCCAGGAACTAGAGAGGTACGCATCACACTGAGTTCATCCCGTAACGGATTTAACAAGGGGATGGAATGCTTTGCGCTACCCCACTGCGCATCTGCCTCCGCGCGAGTGAACGAATAGGTAATGACCTCATCCATTCCAGATTGAGCCAAAGCCTTACGCAGTCGACGCCGAAACTCCTGTTCCGAAGTTCTGCTGCCTTGCGTCTGATCCCCTCTAGGAAGAGTTGTCGGAATTCGGTCATACCCGATCAGGCGGGCAACTTCTTCCATAAGGTCTTCTTCAATTTCAATATCCGCGCGGTAGGTTGGAATCTCAACGTTGAATAAACCGTCTTGTTCCTGATACTCAAAATTCAAGTCCTCCAGGACTTGGCGGATCTCCGCTGTTTTAAGTTCAACGCCAAGGACGGTTGCAGTATGTTGGACAGAGAGATTAACCAGGCGGTGAGGAGGGAGTTTCTTCACTTCATCCTCCAGTGCTACAGGGCGACCCGCCCCTAATTCTAGGATCAGATCACAAACCCGTCCTAGCGTTGCCACGCACCCATAGGCATTAATTCCCTTTTCGTAGCGGTTAGAAGCCTCAGACCTGAGTCCTAAGCGACGGCTTGTTCGTCGAACACTTACCGCAGAAAAATGTGCGGATTCAATCAGTAACCGCCCCGTATCTTTCGTCACTTCACTGTTCAACCCACCCATTACGCCTGCTACTGCCAAAGGTNNGAAACAATTATTTCGTTGGGATAGGCAATGCGGACGTGAATGTCCCCACTTATCTTATCCCGGTCAAAGGCATGTAAGGGCTGTCCCATTTCCAACATACAGTAGTTCGTAATATCCACAATATTATTAATGGGGCGAACTCCGGCTGCTTTAAGTCGTCGCTGCATCCACTCAGGAGAAGCAACGATATGGACATCTTCAACCACCAAGCCTGCATAACGCCAACATA
>PKWS01000296.1 GCA_003132105.1 Desulfosporosinus sp. | reverse complement strand
ACCTTGCTACATAAAAGGTTTCATAAGGCACAGGCGGCTTTCTCTGATCTCAATGACAAAGTCCTGGAAAACATCTCTGGGGTCAGAGTTGTTAAAGCATTTGGGGAGGAAGAAGCAGAGAAACAAGCCTTTCGCACGTTATCCGCTGACGTGGTAGAGAAAAATATGGCGGTTGCGAACGTGGATGCGCTCTTTGACCCGACGATCCAATTAATTATAGGGATTTCGTTTTTCCTTGCCATCTCCTTTGGGGCGAAAGAAGTGGTTAACGGGAGATTGACGTTCGGTCAGCTAACCCAGTTTACGATTTATCTGGGACAGTTTATATGGCCTATGCTGGCCTTCGGCTGGCTCTTTAATATCCTAGAACGCGGGCGGGCATCCTATGATCGGGTGAATACGCTACTTAACATTAAACACGAGATCATCGAACGGAAAGGAGTGTTGAACCAGGTACCGAGCGGAGAAGTTGCGTATCAGAATGTATCGTTTACTTATTCAAGGACTCATATACCGGTTCTCAAAAATATAGATGTAGTTGTCGCTGAGGGCCAAACCTTAGGCATCGTAGGAAAAACAGGGAGTGGGAAGACAACATTTTTCCGTCTGCTCATGCGGGAATTTGATCTTTCAGAGGGGGACCTTCGAATTGGTGGATCCTCGATTTATGACGTAACGCTTGAAGCGTTGCGGACAGCGATTGGGTATGTTCCTCAAGATCACTTTCTGTTCTCAACGTCGATTGCGGAGAACATCGCTTTTGGGAAACCGGAAGCTACGCTGGAGGAAATTCAAACAGTCGCTAATATTGCATCCATTCACGAGGATATCATGCATTTTGAAGAAAAATACGGCACTTTGGTAGGGGATCGGGGCGTAACCCTTTCTGGAGGGCAAAAACAACGAGTATCAATTGCCAGAGCTCTTTTAGTCAAACCGGAAATCCTCATTCTTGATGATTCTCTGTCAGCCGTGGACGCCAAGACAGAAAAGGCAATTTTACAGGGATTAAAAGAATCGAGAGCCCAAAAGACAACTTTGATTTCCTCTCATCGTTTGAGTGCCATTGAACAGGCTGACTTGATTATTGTCCTCCACAATGGGATGATTACAGAGCGTGGCTCGCATGCAGAGCTCATGGCAATGGAGGGATGGTATGCTTCCACTTATCGAAGTCAGCAGTTAGAATCACTGATTGAGGAAGGGGGGGCGTGATATGGTAATCTGGCGCTTACTTAGATATCTCAAAACTCACTACAAAGCGTTGAGTGCCGCCTCTATTATCTTAATCCTTGCAACCTTTGCGGATGTCATTGGCCCAATCTTAGTGAAAATCTTTCTCGATCAACATCTGGTGCCGCGCTCGTTTGACCCACAGGCTTTATTGATTCTTGGGGGAGGGTATTTGGGGCTACATATTCTTTCGGTGGGGCTACACTATTATCAATTGGTTAGTTTTAATAAGATTGCCCTAAAAGTGATTCAAGAATTACGGGTCGATGTCTTCAATCATGTTCAGCGACTAGGGCTAGTGGTTTTCGACAAAACCCCAACAGGGGCTTTGGTTTCNNGGTTGGCCACCTTTTGCCTTGCCTTGCTTCCTGCAATCCTTTGTTTAATGGTTGTGTACCGAAGGGTTAGTACAAAGGTATATCGAACCATGCGTAAAGATCTGAGTCGGCTCAATGCCAAATTGAATGAATCCATCCAAGGGATGAATATTGTGCAAGCTATGCGCCAGGAGAAACGCTTCAGAGAAGAGTTCGCTGAGATTAACAACGCCTACTACCGCTCAGCCGTTACCAATATTCGCTTGGAAAGCTTATTTGTCCGTCCGGGGGTTGATTTGATTTACACCTTTGCCCTCGTCCTTGTTTTAAACTTCTTTGGGATTCAGTCGTTGCATGGACCGATCCAAATCGGGGTACTCTATGCCTTTATCAACTATCTGGATCGCTTCTTTGAGCCGGTTAATATGATGATGCAACGATTGTCTCAGTTTCAACAATCCTTGGTTGCAGCCGAACGGGTTTTTGAACTATTGGATGATGATCGCCTGACTAGGGAGGTAAGCGCCACTGGGTCTCCTTTGATCATAGACGGGAAGATTGAATTTAAGAATGTTAGTTTTTCCTATGACGGTTCCTCTGACGGTGGATCTGACGTCCTAAAGAACATCAATTTTACCGCATATCCAGGACAGACGGTGGCCTTGGTAGGGCATACAGGAAGCGGTAAAAGTACGGTCGCGAATCTCCTCATGCGTTTCTATCCCGTCACGCGTGGAAAAATTCTCATTGACGGGGCATCATTGCCTGAGTTCTCCGAGGAAGAACTGCGCTCCAGAGTTGGGCTTGTGGCCCAAGATCCTTTTTTGTTCGTGGGAAATATCGCCAAGAATATTGCACTATCGAGACTTGCCGTAAGTGAGAAGGAAGTAAGTGAAGCAGCGTCGTTTGTCCAGGCGGATGAGTTTATTCTAAAGCTCCCACTTGGATTCGAAGAACCGATTGGAGAACGAGGGGCTACTTTATCGAGCGGACAGCGCCAGCTCATTTGTTTTGCCCGAACTATGGTAGGTAAACCAAAAATACTCGTTTTGGATGAAGCAACAGCCAGTGTCGATACGGAAACGGAAGAAGCGATTCAAACGGCGCTTGAAAAAATGCGCAAAGGCCGAACAACGATTGCCATTGCTCATCGACTTTCGACGATTCAGGATGCCGATCTCATCTTGGTCCTACACAGCGGGAAGATTGTGGAACGGGGTACGCATTCTGAGCTTTTGCTCCAAGAAGGACTCTATCACAAGATGTTTATGATGCAGCAAGGAACGAACGATACGGTAAAGTTAGGTAGAGGTGTTTAAATGGATGCAACCAGACAGTTATATTGGAATACCGGTGGAAAGGGCGCAATGTATTTTTTTGCCCTGATAGCCTTGGCCATTTTCTTAGTGGGCATTGTCAAAAAGATTAGGTGTTGGCAACAAGGGCGACCTATCGAGTATGATAACCTGGGTTTGAGGTTTAAGATGTTCTTTTCAGCTATTTTCAAGCATGACCAAGGGGTTTTCAGGGGCACCTTCCGCCGATTCATGCATTTAGGGGTTTTTTATGGTTTTGTTATGTTGACGTTTGGAACGTTGATTATTGCCATTCAGGATCATTTTGGAATTCCGCTGTTTTATGGGAAGAAATATTTAATACTTAGCTTGTTAATGGATTTGTTGGGTCTAATGGCCATGATAGGAATTGGAATGGCCGCCTATAAACGATATATTGATAAACCGGATCATGAAGATTACACCACCGATGATGCATTTTCCCTTATTCTCGTTTTTTTAATCCTTTTCACGGGTTTTGTTTTAGAGGGCTTACGGATTTATGCAACCCATGATCCTTGGGCATGGTGGTCACCTGTCGGTTTGTTTTTTTCCGCAGTATCTCAAATATCTGGTTTGACTGTGCTTTCAGCCCTTACTGTTCATGCTTTTTTATGGTATTTTCATATGTTGTTGGCCTTTGGGTTTATTGCTTATATCCCATATTCTAAATTATTTCATATGTTTGCTTCTCCGCTTAACATTTTTTTGCGATCTTTTTCTCCTATAGGAGGGTTGACCCCAGTTGATATAACCTCCAAAGAGGTAAGGAATTTAGGAGCTGCTCGTCTTGAGGATTTTAGTAAGAAACAGCTTATGGAATTAGATGCCTGTATTTCCTGCGGAAGGTGTCAAAAAGGCTGTCCTGCTTATATCAGTGGAGCTCCATTATCGCCCAGAATAGTGCTTCAAAATTTGAAAAGGCACTCCAGCGAAAAGAAGTCGTTTTTCAGAAACAGGGACAAGACTTTTAACCACTCTATCATTGATAAGGTAATCTCTANNTGATCACCGAGGTCACGAACTATCCACTTGAGGTTCAAAAGATATTTAAAAATATTTCAGAAGTGGGAAATCCCTGGGGGCAAAGTTTAGATAGCAAGTATTATTTGGCAAAAGAGTCGCAGGTGCCTCTCCTAAGTGAGAACAAGCAGACGGATATCCTATATTGGGTCGGATGTTACGGTTCTTATGAATCTCGAAATCAGAAAGTTTCGCAGGTAATGTTTAAGCTATTAGAAAAAGCAGGTGTTGACTACGCCATCTTAGGTAAGGAAGAAAAATGTTGTGGGAATTCTATAAGGCGTCTAGGAAACGAAGAACTTTTTCAACAGTTAGCACTGGAAAATATCCAGAATCTGAACCGTTATAAATTCAAGACTATTGTGACTCATTGTCCTCATTGTTATAATACTCTTAAAAATGAGTATCCTCAGTTCGGAGGACATTATCGTGTAATGCATCATTCTGAGTATATTTTAGAGCTTATTAAATCAGGTAAACTAAAACCAAAGGGGGTTAATAATCTCAAAGTCACCTTTCACGATCCTTGTTATTTGGGCAGATATAACTCTATTTATAATGCCCCTAGAGACGTTTTGACTTCGATTCCAGGACTGCAATTGGTAGAAATGAAAAATAATCGAGCTAAAGCCTTTTGTTGTGGGGCTGGTGGAGGTCGAATCTGGATGGAAGATGTCAAGGTGCACACGATTAATAACCTACTCGTGGAAAAGGCTCAGAGAACTGAGTCTGATATTCTGGCCAGCGCATGTTCGTTATGTTTAACAACGTTGGCGGAAGCCGTAAGTAGTATGGATTCCGATATAAGTAGCATGGACATTGCAGAAATTGTTTACGATGCGTTATAAAGAAAACTTAGCTGGCGCCAAGCCTTAGCGAAGGCGGCCGCTTAGTTGCACTTATGCAGCAAGAAAGTATATAAACGTCAGTTTATACTTTCTGACTAGTATAAAGAAANNCATGGTGGTGTTCTAACCTCGAACGTCCTGTTCGAGTCATGGCGCATTCGACAGTAGACACGTCCTGTGTCGTCGCCTTATTTGCACTTATGCACTGGCCAAGGATGGCCGAGTGTCACTATAGAATAAGGCCCTAAGGCAGATTTTGGTCGCCTTGAGGTCTTTACTTACGTACATTGGAAATGCCATAGAAATAATTAATATTTCTTCTAAGTGTCAGTGTCTAACGGGATGACGAACCAGGCGACAAGATACGCTAATAATCCCGTACCTGCAACGAAGAGAAGTAGAATTGCTCCTATCCGGACGAGGCTGGGGTCAAGTTCTAAATATTCGGCAACCCCTCCGCAGACTCCGCCAAGTTGTTTATCTGAGCTAGATCGATACAAGCGTTTCGACATACAATTTCCTCCCTCTCAATGAATATTACAGCGAATAATAATCCTAACGTTTTTAGCTGTTTAGTTTATCTCTACAACTTTAATACGCTTGAAGTGTTT
>PKWS01000160.1:479-3221 GCA_003132105.1 Desulfosporosinus sp. | reverse complement strand
AAGTCATTTACCACTAATAAGGGTTCTCCTAGCAAGATATACTTGGAAAAGTACAAGGGGTATGATAGTGTCTGTTACAAAAAACATTATCGACCCAAACGCCAGTTCTGTAAAAATAATTACACCTCTATCCATTTGTGCGGTAAAATAAGGTGACAAGCCAAATTAACACACAAGGAAGAGGTGTAAAACTTGATTCAACTAGACATGTTCTCACCCCTATATTATAGCACACTTGGTTTTGATGAGGACCTCATTAATTACATAGCTTTTATAAAAGACGATCAAATTAGGAACCAATTTCCTCGCCAAATTATTGATCCGCGTGGTCGTAAACCTTGGGACACAGTTATTTTATTTCGGATGCACATTCTTTATTTCACTCGACCGGAATTTATCTCATTTCGTCAAATGTGCAAAGAGTTGTCCAAACCCAAGCATCAGGACTATCGTAATTTTCTCGGTATCACAGGCACGAAAGTACCGAGTCATGCGGCACTAAGTCGTTTTCGCACACTCTTGAGTATTAGCGACGATACGATAAATGAACTTTCCAAGCCTATATTAAGTCAGGCAGTTCAGATGGAAGGTTTCCTAAACCTCATGATGACAGCGTTAGATTCGCGTCCGATCTTCGCAGCAGTCGGTGGATTCAAAAAAGAGTGTACCTGCAAGACTCCCGATAAATGTACCTGTCCGCCCCGTTTTTCTGATAAGGATGCAAAGGTAGGCCGACAACGGATCAAAGTCAATCAAAACAAGTATTTTATTGGGTATCGAAAAAATACTGTCATTTGTGGTAGTTCGCAAGGGCCGATGCCGTTAGGGTCCGTAGTGGTTCATGCGAAAACATCGGATAGCAGTATGTTGCTACCTTGTCTGGAACGAATGAAGGAATTAGATATGCAGCCGCAAAATATGGTAGCAGACATGGCTTATATTGGTGGTCAAGATAAGATTGATGCGTTTAAGAACTATCAAACAGCGGTATATACTGAAGTGAAAAAGGATATGATCCGCCCAGAAGTTTGCGATGAATTAGGACGGATACAGTGCCCTGAAGGACATCTAGCGGTGTATGATGGATTTGACACCGAAACTATGACCGTAGAGTATGTGGGAGATGCAGCCCATTGTAACTCCTGTTTGCGCTGGGGGACTTGTGACAGACGCTTTGAATTTTCATTTGAGAAAAACCCCCAATTCTATGGGCCAATAGCTCAGGGATCGAAATTAGCAGAGGCCTGCATTACTTTCAGAAAGCAAGTTGAGCTAAATTTCGCCTTAGAATCAAATTTGCTTGATAGCGTATTACATCATAAAAAACTGACTGTACGTGGACAAAAACGGGCAGAGACATTTCTTCGGCTGACCGATTTAAGCCGATTAATCCTTGGTATGATACATCATGCCAGAGATAACTTCGTTCCAAAAGGACAATATCAAGAATTGAGACGACTTGCGGATCAGGCGATTTACGACCGTAAGTCGGTACTCCTTCGAGCAGCATAAAGGTAGTAAAATGGCTTATGGAATATATTACCTAAATTCATATTTTGAACCAAGGGATGTTTATATCCTTTTTTGAGAAGTCTTAGTTAGCATCCTCATTATCTTACCTAAGACGCATTCCGCTAGGGGTTCTGAAGCTACTGGAATGTCAGAATTCAAGTACATCTGTTCGTTCAGTTTATACTTTTAGTTATTTTGTAACAGGCACTTATAGAGTAGTCTCATTATTTTATAACTGAAATTAGGCTCATTTCTCATTATTCAATTTTAGAGCCTCAGCAGAGGCTTATAAATTGAAGATTTTCCCTGATAAAATCTTCATTAAATACTCGAATGGCTAGAACGGTTCACTGAATAATTACTTATTTTTAATAAAGTAATGGATATTGTGTGGATTACTCGTTTTTCGTGACTGGATTTCGAATTGCTTTAAGGACGATATAAGGGGCGCTAGCTTTGAGTGCCCGTAGTTCCTTGTATCAAAATCCGGGTAGCGCTTATTTAGTCTATTTCCAACTTCACTCAAAGATGCCCAGCCATCTTCGCCTGAAGTCTCCGTTATGATAATTTTTATAGATTTTATGAGTTCTTTCATATTTGCCATACCTTCTTTTGGCGCATCTTGCTTTTCCTGTATATCACCGGTATGGGATTTGTCAGAATTTATTGGGATTGCCGCTAAAACTTCAAGATATTTGAACTTTTCACAAGCCGCTATGAAAGGCGAAGGCGTTTTCTTTTCGCCCATGCCAATAACATACATTCCAGCCTCTCTTAAACGGGCAGCCAGCTTTGTAAAATCNNGTTGTATAGCTAAATTGCTGAATTGGTGTAATAGAGTAATTAAGCAGCACCGTTTTCCATGGTGCCAGTTGGGGCTTTGTCCAATCTCCATAAATTCGTTTATAGGTGGGTGTCCCATGGTTAGAGATCTCATCAAATATATACTTTATATATTTGTCAGACACATTATCCGCGTCAATTAAAACTGCAATTTTCTTATCCTTTTCCATATGGTACCCCCTTGATATCAATATTCACTTCTAAAACTTACTTTCCACATCTTTCCTTCTTTTCCTCCCAAGGCAGCGTAAATAATTTAATTCAAGAAAAAACCAAAAAGGCTAGACCGTCATAAAACGTTTCTGACCTTTCATGTCCAGCATATACTTGTTTCTCCCCCGTTGACCCCCAACTCGGAACTAGCCTTGAATTCCCTTAAAAAAGGCT
>PKWS01000160.1:0-469 GCA_003132105.1 Desulfosporosinus sp. | reverse complement strand
ATCTTCAATCGATTTGATGCCTTGTTCCTCTCGCAGAGACACAATACTCCGAGCAGCCGTTTCTCCTAAGCCTTGCACCGAGGTGAAGGGCGGCAAAATTCCTGTTGGGGTTAGTAAGAAATCAGTCGCAACAGATTCCCATAAATCGACTTTCCTTAAAACAACGCCTCTGGAATACATCTCAATGGCAACTTCAAGAATGGTAGCCAAGTTCTTTTCTTTGGCAGTCGCTTCTTTCCCTTTTCTTTCGATTTCTTCAACTGTTTGGCGACAGAACTCTTTTCCCTGAATGACGATTTCAATATCAAACTCATCTGCTCGAACAGTAAAAAACGTCGCATAAAAAGCTTCCGGGTAATTAAGCTTAAACCAGGCAATTCGGAAAGCCATGGTCACGTAAGCAACGGCATGTGCTTTAGGAAACATGTATTTAATTTTTTGGCAGGATTCAATGTACCAGTCGGGCACA
>PKWS01000362.1 GCA_003132105.1 Desulfosporosinus sp. | reverse complement strand
GCTCATACATTTTTGGCTCAAAAATCTTTATTTGATCCGCTATGCAAAATATTGCGGCTATTGGACACTTCGTAGGATCAAGACCTAAATCCCCTTTACCACGGGAAACCACCAATCGAATATAGGCGTTATCTAAGCCATTCCTGCGCAGCGTTTCAAAGACAATTTCCTGCATATCGTCCTTGGAAATGCCGATGTTCAATTGAATCGATTTCGCTGACTCATATAGGCGTTTCAAATGTTCATCTAATTTAAATACTCGGCCATGATAGGCACGAATCCCTTCGAAAATGCCATCTCCGTACAAAAAGCCATGATCGAAAACCGATACTTTCGCCTCTTCCTCTGGAACAAATGCTCCATTGCAGTATATAACTAGTCCCATTTAATCGGCCCCTTTCTGGTATAGTCTCATTCCCTGTCTGCTGACCTTTAGCCCTTTTATCCCCGGTCTGCGGACCTCTAGCCCTTTTAGGGGCGGGATCATAGGGGCGGAAGCTTATAAAATAAATAGCCCAAGCGTAGTCCCCTAATATCGTGGAACTTTCCGCTTGGGTTTTTTCTACCCACGGTGTAAATCCAATCTGGATTCTGTACCGCTCGGACCAGACAGGTTATCCCCGGAACCCTAGGTACACTTCCTTTTCTGTTATATTACATTTATATTACTTACTTTGTGTATATGATACAGAATACATTCCCCACTGTCAACCCCATTTACTATGATATGTTAGAAATTGGGCAAAAATTTTCTTGTCAAAGCCCGTTAGCGCGAGGTATAATGTCCACTATACAAATACATTTGTTTTTTTAAGAGGAGTTGACTTACCATGACAATACAAATCGGTATATTAGGTTTGGGTACGGTGGGTACTGGAGTAGTACGCATATTACAGCAAAATGCTAAGGATATTCAAACACGAACACACTGCGAAATTCACATCAAAGGAATTCTCGACCGGGATCTTCATACAAAACGTGAAATTAGTGGGGACTTTTTACTCACTGATCAACCAGAAGAAATTCTTCAAGACCCTGAAATCGAGATCATTGTAGAAGTGATGGGGGGGATTGAACCTGCTCGCACATTTATTTTGGAAGCTTTACGACAGGGTAAACATGTCGTCACCGCCAATAAAGACTTAATAGCCCTGCATGGTCATGAACTTCTTGATGCAGCCAATCTGGCTGGAAAGAACCTCTACTTCGAAGCGAGCGTTGGTGGCGGAATTCCGATAATTGCTGCTTTGAAAGAGTCCCTTGCCGCCAATCGCATCACAGACGTACTTGGGATTATTAATGGAACGACCAACTACATTCTTACTGCCATGGCCGAGCAGGGCCGAGAGTATTCGGAAGTCCTTGCTGAAGCACAACTCTTAGGGTATGCCGAAGCCGACCCTTCTGCTGATGTCGACGGCTTAGATGCAGCACGAAAACTTGCCATCCTTTCCTCCATCGCCTTTAATTCACGCGTAGCCCTTAAAGACGTCTTTGTAGAAGGCATTTCGAAAATTACTCGTGAAGATCTAGCTTATGCAGCTGAGCTAGGTTGTACCATAAAACTATTAGCTATTGCTAAACATCAAGATGAAGGAATCGAAGTTCGCGTTCATCCGGCAATATTACCTCTTACCCACCCACTGGCCTCTGTGAGCGGTGTTTACAATGCCATTTATGTGGTGGGTGATGCCGTTGGGGAAACCATGTTCTATGGTCGGGGTGCTGGTTCTCTTCCCACTGGAAGTGCAATTATAAGCGATATTATGCGTATCGTTCGCAATATTCATTCCAACTCAACCTCTTCAATCAATTGCACCTGTTACCTTAATCTTCCACTGAAAGCAGTCTCAGATTTCTATACTGCTTTCTATATTCGCCTACTTGTCAAAGACGAGCCCCGGGTCCTCGCTACTCTAGCCTTACTCTTTGCCGAAGCAAATATTAGCTTCGCCTCGATCATTCAAAAACCCCGCGGTGAACACCAGGCAGAGATTGTCCTTGTGACTCATCCCTGTCGTGAAGGAGCACTTCAAGAAGCTCTAGATTCTGTCAAAGCGTATAGCAAGGTCCTGGCTATTCACAATGTAATTCGCTTTGAAAGTGGACAGGATGAAAACAATGATTCGCGTTAAGATACCAGCCACCTCCGCCAATCTTGGTCCAGGATTTGACTGTTTAGGGCTAGCACTTCGACTGCACAACACGATAACTGTTGACCCCAATCGACCGTTTCAAATTTGTTTGACTGGGTCATACAGCGACGGGATTCCGGCCGATGAAAGCAACCTTGTATGGCAAACAATGTGCCATCTCTGGGAACTGATTCATTACCCTACTCCCTCCGTCGCCCTAACGCTTGAAAATCATATTCCCCCTGCTCGTGGTTTGGGAAGCAGTTCTGCTGCCATCGTGGGTGGTCTATTGGCCGCCAATACTTTAGCAGGATCACCGTATACAAAGTATGAGTTGCTCCAAGTAGCCAACACCTTAGAAGGCCACCCTGACAATGTCACCCCTGCTTTATATGGAGGAGTCACCCTATCCGTACCCGCAAAAAGTGGCATTATTCCCCGTGTCCTAGCGCAATCACCAAACTTAAAGGCGGTTGTTGTTATTCCCGACACCCTCCTAAACACAGAAAAGGCTCGAGGAATTTTACCACCACACGTATCCCGTAATGATGCCGTTTTTAATATTTCCCATGTTGGCTTACTAATTGAAGCCTTTATACGAGAAGACTATTCCCTTCTAAAAGAAGGAATGCGCGACGTGCTTCACCAGAACCAACGTGCGATCCTCCTTCCCGGTATGCTCGAAACGATAGAATCCGCCCTCAAAGCTGGGGCCTATGGAGTTGCTCTCAGTGGTTCCGGACCCACTCTGATAGCCCTCATTGCCGAAAGCTCTAAGAAAGAAGTAAGCCAGAGCATGGTAACCACGCTGGGGCAGTATGGGGTAAACGCTCAAGCTATCGTTCTAGAAATCGATTCTTGCGGAGCCACTTTGTCCATAGCTTAGCACTGAGTGTCCGTGTTTAAGAAAACAGAAAAGAGTGTCATCATAAATGTCCTAAATGCGGCCCATTACCAGGAACGATACTCCGAGTAGCAATTCCGCCGGGCACAGTCATTAATCTCCTTAACCTTATTGAAATTGATTCACCTACTGGCATCTGTCTAATTGTACGTTTACCCTTCCTTCGTGGTTTGCTTGGCGGTACGACTCTCTAATCAATTATCAGCTTATGCTTCAGAAAGAACCACTCATATTGTAAACTTGAAAATCCGCTAGGCAGAAGGCTTAGCGGATTTTCGTTTCATAAAGGAAACTTACTTCAGGTGGAGTTTCAACTCCACCTGAAGTTTAGTTGAACTTATCCAGGGGCTTAGCGCCACTTATCTCCACTTAAGAAGTGGGAGTGTTAGTGGCGGTTAGCCATCGGATAAAACAGATGCATTCTAAACGAGAAAATAAGACAAATTGGGATAGTCTGTCATATCCTAATATAGAGAAACTATTATTTATTCTATCATATGAAGGAGGAGGAAGAAATCTTATGGAAAAGGAATATGTCACTGCCCGGCTATTTAAGCATAACAGGGCGTCAGATTGTCTGATCACAGAAGAAGAATTACACGACTCGGATCAAGAACACTCAATAGAAGCCCTTGATGATTCACTGGAAAATAATGAATCGGTAGAGTCTTGTACAAATCCGGAATTTTCCCTGCCACAAAGACTTTTAAACTTTATACAAAGAGCGTTAGTGTTACTCGGTCTTGACCACAAGGGTTAGTCTTTTCTGTAATTTTGAAGTGGTAGCAATAGTGTACCAATGTTAAGAAAACTTGGCTGGTGCCAAGCCTTAGCGAAGGNNTATACTTTCTGACTAGTACAATTAAACCGCTGTTTGCTGATCATCGGCAAACACGCGGTTTTTTTGTTACAGTCAGAAAGAATAAGTTTATTTTAAACTATCCAAATATTTTACGGCCTGCAACGCTGCTGTTCCACCTTCTCCTGCAGCTTTTATTAATTGAAAGGGTTGACCTGTGCAATCTCCTGCAGCAAATAAGCCTGGCATACTCGTCTCTAGCTTATGATTGACCATAATTGCTGCGTCCTCCATTTCCAGGCCGGATATCAGCTGCTCGGCAGGCAGGGTATCTCGGATGATGAATACACCGTCCACCGACAATTGTTCCTCTCCTAGATCGAGTTGTTTTACTTTTTCAGTTCCTAGGATTCCCTTAACCTTTCCTTTTTTAACCTCTATACGCGGGTCAAGCTTCGATAAGTCACTGTAATAGGGAATATAATAAACTTTGGCACAGAAGTCAGCCATAAAATTGGCCTCATCTTCCCCTTCTTGATTGTAAGAAATGAGCGCAACATTTTTATTTTTATATAACGGCCCGTCACACGTTGCACAATATCCAACACCACTACCCAGTAATTCTGCTTCGCCAGGAAATAGTTTATCCACTGATACGCCTGTCGCAATAATAATGGCATCCACTTCAATGGAGTGATCCTTGCTCACCAGCGTATAGGGCGGCCCAGGATAAATATTTGTCACTTTAAAAGGGACGATTTGAATTCCCTTGCTCTCAACATGTTTTAAGAAGCGGCGACGTAATTCTTCCCCACCTATTTCCGGAAACCCAAGCCAATTCTCAATTTGTGGAGCTTTCGAGAGTTTTGGACTACAAAATTCTGAGCCCAGTAATATGAAATCTCGGTTCCGAATTTTGGCATTAAGGGCCGCTGCCATACCTGCAGGCCCACATCCTATGATCGCCAGTTCATAGTGATTTTTTATCGTTTGACCTTCTGGCATTTTTGCTGACCCTCCTTAAGTATAATTTTGCTCTCTTTAAGTATTCCCCAAATTGAGCGAATACATATCTCATAATTTTCATTCGAGGCCACAAATAAAAAAAAAGGCCAGAACGTAAAAATGCGTTCTAGCAATCGAACAGAAGTTCAATTATCACACTTAATGTAGTAAACCTCGTAAGCGGTCTCTTTCTTCTTCCAAATCCTCTAGCTCAGCCACCATTTTACCTTGCACCGAATGAGCTGGCCAGCGCGCTTTCAAATCTGTTAGCTTTGCCTCTACAACGTTTAGCTGGAGCAGAAGCTCTTGTTCATAGTCATGTTGTTGATCATCATCCATTCGCTTTCTTCTCCTCTGTAGCTCTAAAAGTAATAGCACCATGCATACAAGCTTCCATACAGGCTTCACATT
>PKWS01000254.1 GCA_003132105.1 Desulfosporosinus sp. | reverse complement strand
GGATTTCCCGAGATGCGTGAATTTCCTGATTTTCCCGGGGGGCCCCCGACCCAAGTCGTAGATAGAGAGTTGGCTGACGGGGAAGTCTTGGATTTTGGGGACATTGTACTTAAGGTGATACACACTCCAGGTCATACCCCGGGGCACATTTCCCTCTTTGAACCAAAGGTAGGCATCTTGTTTTCCGGGGATATTGATTTATCCCCTTTTGGGCCTTGGTACGGCAATGTACGTTCTGATCTTCAGGAATTTAGACGTTCAATCAAGCGTCTTATCGACCTAAATCCCAAGGTAATCGTGACGGGACATAGTGGTATTATTTCAGATAATATCCAGGGGAGGCTAAGAAAATACGCAGATAAGATTGATCTTCGTGATGAACAGATTTTACACCACTTAAGTTCTTCTAAGACGCTAGCAGAACTGGCTGATATGAAAATTATATACCGTCGCTTTCCGGAACCCCAAAAGCTTTACCGCTTTTTCGAGGAGGTTATGCTTGAAAAACACCTGCATAGCTTATTGAGTCAGGGGAAGGTCTTCGGCAAAGCACCTCGCCCTTCGGCAAGCGTTCAAGACATCATTTATGAAGTGATCGACTAAAGAGATTAAGGAGGTGTCATCATTGAAAGTTGAAGACATTAAAAAGATTTGTGTGGTTGGGGCAGGCAACATGGGGCATCAAATTGCCTTGAGTGCTGCTTTAGCCGGTTATAAGGTGAGCTGTACGGACATTAGCCAAGCGATGCTAAGCAAAGCGGAGAACTTTGCACGCACCTATTTGCCGGAGCGGGTTGCTAAAGGAAAAATGACTCAGGAACAAGCGGATCTGGGCATGGCAAATATCTCATTTACCCTAAATCTGAAGGAGGCTGCACAAGACGCGGATTTTGTGATCGAGGCAGCAGTTGAAAAGATTAACATTAAACGGAAGCTCTTTGCGGATCTAGACCGGATTGCTCCTCCACATGCGATTTTGGCTACTAACAGTTCCTTTATAGTCAGTTCGAAGATTGCCGATGTCACGAAGCGACCGGATAAAGTATGCAACATGCACTTCTTTAATCCTGCTCTGATGATGAAATTAGTTGAGGTAGTGCAAGGACCTCATACTTCTACTGAGACTGCCCAAGTAACCATGGATTTGTGCGAGAAAATGGGCAAGACGGGTGCCTGGCTTAAGAAGGAAATCTATGGTTTCCTAGTCAACAGAATCCTGGCAGCCCTCCATAATGAAGCCTTGTTTCTCGCCGACATGGGGATTGCCACTCCTGAAGAGATCGACCTTGCGGTAACGAATGCTTTGGGCCATCCGATGGGACCGTTTCGTTTAATGGATTTCACGGGAATTGATCTTTCGTACTACATAGGCATGGAACGTTACCAGGAAACGCGCGACCCTAAAGACAAGCCTTCACCACTTGTTGTTGAGAAATTTACCAAAGGGGAATGGGGCAGGAAAACGAAGAAAGGTTTTTACTCATACGAGTGATAAAGTTGTGTCAATATATATCAGAAAATTTCTAATTATGCGAAAATAAACTCATAGAAATCAGGCTATTGAATAAAGAGTAGAGGGGAGTTTCGATGGCAAAAGCAGCAGTTTCAATTGTAAAAGTAACAGATGTCTACGAGTCTCTTCAGGAGAGTCTAAGATTATGCAATGGACTAGTGGGATTGAACACCCATGATAGAATCTTGATAAAACCCAACATTGTTAGTTGGGATTTTGACCTACCATTTCCTCCCTATGGTGTGGTGACCACTAGTGTCGTGATTAGTGCTCTCGTCCGCATCCTAGCTGAACATGGTTTTAGAAATTTAACGATTGGCGAAGGTTCCCTACCGGGGTTAAGTCCTGATGGGGATGTCGTGTACGAAGCTTTAGGATACAAAAAATTGCAAGAGCGCTACGGAGTCAAATTAGTAGACTTTAACAAGGACGAGTTTGTGCCAACAGATTATGGCGACGGGTTTAAGATTGACATTGCCAAGCAGGCTTTAGAAGCAGACAAAATTATTAACGTCCCTGTGTTAAAAACCCATAACCAGGCCAAAGTCTCTTTAGGGATTAAAAACCTCAAAGGATGTCTCAATAAAAAGTCTAAAAAGTCTTGCCACGGCGTGGGCGATGAGGAACTTAGTCGTACGTTCCCCCGCATCATTGATAAGCTACCAGTGGCCTTGACCATTATCGATGGACTTTATACCCTGGAAAAAGGCCCTGGACCTACCGGGAAAGCATTTAGAAAGGATCTACTGATAGCTTCTCGTGATCCTTTTGCCTGCGATCTTGTAGGANNGCTAAAAGCCACGGGTGCAGCTTGGAATTAGCAGATTATGAAGTGATAGGGGAGAGGGTGGAGGATCATCAGGAGTATGTAACGTATGATTGGGAGTGGTCGGAAGGAGATACAGGCCCGGCTGGGTTTGAAAAGCGCGGCATCACAGGGCTCGCAATCCGTAAGTATGATAGTAGTCTGTGTACGGGCTGTTCGGTACAATATAATCCCATGTTAATCCTTTTCTCTTCGGCATTTAAAGGGGAGCCTTTCCCGAAGGTTGAGGTAGTAAGTGGCAAGCAACAATTGGCCGCCGATGGTTTTGAAAATACAGTGCTCTTCGGAAAGTGTGCCTGTCACTTTAATAAGAATAATCCAAATATCAAAAAGGCTATTCAGCTTTGGGGATGTCCGCCTGATTTGGAAAAATTCGTTGAGGTATTGGCTAATGAGGGAATCAAATGTGATTATAACGAGTATGTACGCTTCCGTCACTACTTGTTCGGTCGGTATAAGGAAAGTGAGGGTTTCAATCTCGCCGACTGGTCAGTGAAATAACTATACGCCCAACAGAAACGAGAGGAGGATGGAAATGCAGATTTATAAAGTAGCGGTGTTAGGGTCAGGTGTGATGGGAAGTACGATTGCTGCACATTTGGCCAATGCTGGAATTCCGAGTCTATTGTTAGATATTGTCCCTTCCAAACTATCTGCGAAAGAAGAAGCCGCTGGACTAACCATGGAGGATCGTTCGGTCCGAAATAGCGTTGCACAAATCAATAAGGGGAAATTATTAAAAATGAATCCCGCCCCGTTTTTGGTCCCAGAGTTTGCCGACAGAATTGAGGTTGGAAACCTAAGTGATGATTTAGGGCGCTTAAGCGAAGTTGATTGGGTGATTGAGGTTGTTGTGGAACGTCTTGACATCAAATTAGATCTCTTCAAAAAGATAGCAGCTCACGTTCGCCCAGGTACGATTGTCAGTTCCAACACCTCGGGAATTTCCTTAAAATCGATGGTTGAAGATTTACCGGATAGTTTTACCCAGTATTTCCTTGGAACACACTTTTTTAATCCCCCTCGTTACATGAAACTTTTGGAGATTATTCCTGGACCCAATACTGATCCAGAAGTTTTAAGTAACCTATGCGAGTTTGGAGAGCGGGTCTTGGGCAAAGGGGTTATTATAGCCAAGGATACGCCCAATTTCATTGCTAACCGGATTGGTGTTTTTGGCTTAGCAGTGACGCTTCAGGAAATGATTCGTTCCGGCTTAACCGTAGATGAGGTAGATGCCTTAACGGGACCTGTCTTAGGACGCCCGAAGAGTGCCTCTTTTCGTACGGTAGACCTCGTCGGGTTGGATACCTTTATCCATACTGCCAATACAGTAGCAGTCGGGGTGCCCGCAGAAAAGGAAAATTTTACTTTGCCAGAGTTTATTCAAACCATGCTAAAAAATGGCTGGTTAGGAGATAAGACAAAGCAAGGCTTTTACAAAAAGTCTAAAGGACCGAACGGTAAAGTTGTTGAAGTTCTCGATCCTCAAACGATGTCCTATGTCCCGAAGAAAAATGTGGCCTTTGCTTCCTTAGAAAAGGCAAAAGCGGCAGGAAGTTTGACAGAAAAAATTCGCACTTTAGTCAGCGGCCAAGATGCCGGAGCTGTGTTTGCTTGGAATGTGTTAAAACCGGTTCTGCTGTATGCGGCTAATATAGCTAAGGATATAGCGGACGACATTACCGGAATTGACGAAGGTATACGCTGGGGCTTTAATTGGGAAATGGGTCCGTTTGAACTTTGGGATGCGCTAGGTGTTAAAGCAACAGCGGATCGTATCATTTCGGAAGGTGGTACACTACCACCCTTAGTGGAAGAGTTGCTAGCCGAAGGGTATGAACGCTTTTATCAGAAGACTGAGACAGGGAAAATCGCTTATTTTAATGCCGGAGCCTATCATCAAAAAGCAGTAAGTCCATACACCTTCTCGTTAAAACAAGCCCATAAGAATGGAAAGCTTATCTCGGGCAATGCCGGAGCAAGCCTGATTGACCTCGGAGATGGCGTAGCCTGTTTGGAATTCCACTCTCCAAACAATTCCATCGGTGCTGATATTCTCAACATGATCCATAATTCGCTGGAAGAAGTGGAGAAAAACTATCTGGGACTGGTGATCGGTAATCAAGGTAAGAATTTCTGCGTGGGCGCAAACCTTATGCAGATCCTCTTAGAAGCTGAAGAAGAAAACTGGGATGAACTCGATTTCATGGTACGTCAATTTCAGAACGGGACCATGGCTCTAAAGTATGCCAAGAAACCGGTCGTTTCAGCTCCTTTCGGAATGACCCTTGGTGGTGGAGCAGAAATTTGTCTCCATTCTCACGCCATCCAAGCCTCTTCAGAAACCTACATGGGTCTTGTTGAACTGGGAGTTGGCTTAATTCCAGGCGGTGGCGGAACCAAAGAAATGGCAGTACGGGCAATGGAAGGGATTCTTCCTGGCATACAAGTTGCTCCCGATTACTTCTTTGCCAAGCGGTTTGAAGCGGTTGCTATGGCCCAAGTCTCAACAAGTGCGGAAAAAGCGCGTCAGCTTGGCTTCTTGCGTGACCATGACCGGTATAGTATGAATCTGGATCATATCATCATGGATGCCAAGGCGCGGGTCATCGACCTAGCTCGTAACTTCCGTCCTAATTTACCAACAAAGGTTAAAATGGGTGGGGCCGGAGTTCGAGCGACCTTGGAAGTTGCACTGTATGGAATGCGCCAAGGAAATTATATCTCGGAGTATGATATGTATTTGGGCAAAAAACTGGCTTATGCAATGACTGGTGGGGATCGCCCAGCAGGCATGCTCGTGGATGAACAATATCTCTTAGATGTTGAACGTGAAGCCTTTATGAGCTTGGTCGGCGAAGCGAAGACTCAGGATCGTATTCGACACATGCTCGCAAAAGGCAAGCCATTAAGGAATTAGGGGGGAAAAGCATGCAACAAGCCTATATTATACAAGCCAAGAGGACGGCAGTTGGAAAATCAGGAAAAGGTTCCTTGGCCCAGGTTCGTTCAGATGATTTAGGTGCTTACGTCATCCAGGATATTCTCAAAAGTGTTCCTTCTCTTAAAACGAACGAGATTGATGATTGCATTATCGGCTGTTCTTTTCCAGAAGGAGAACAGGGGATGAATGTAGCTAAAATCATGGCTATGCGCGCGGGTCTTCCGTTTGACGTCCCAGGCGTGACCATCAATCGATTCTGCTCTTCCGGGCTTCAGGCAATTTCCATGGCAGCTGATCGGATTCGCTTGGGAGAAGCGGATATTATGATCTCAGGCGGAGCGGAGAGTATGTCATTGGTACCAATGGGTGGAGCTAAAGTAGCACCCAATCCCTTTATGATCGAGAACTTTCCTCAAGTCTATCTGTCAATGGGTATAACTGCTGAAAATGTGGCCAGAAAATATGAAGTAACGCGTGAACAGCAAGATGCGTTTGCGGTCGCCAGCCATCAAAAAGCATGGTCTGCCCAGAGCAGCGGGCGCTTTGATGATGAGATTGTGCCGGTGCTTCTTCCTAGTTGGGGAAAACTAGGTGAAAAATGGTTTAAAAAAGATGAGGGGATTCGTCAAGAGACTTCTTTGGAATCATTGGCAAAACTCAAGCCCGCTTTTCTGAACGGGGGCACGGTTACTGCAGGGAACTCGTCCCAGACCAGTGATGGTGCAGCAATCACCCTTCTCATGTCTGAACAGAAAGTTAAGGAGTTGGGTTTAAAACCGGTAGCTGTTTGGCGTGGATTTGCAGTCGCTGGTGTGGAACCAGAACTGATGGGCATTGGCCCGATTAAGGCCATCCCTAAAGTGCTGAAACAAGTCGGACTGACCCTTGACCAAATAGATCTATTCGAGTTGAATGAGGCTTTTGCGTCGCAGTCGCTGGCGATCATTAAGACATTGGGCATAGATCCAGCAAAAGTTAATGTTAACGGCGGGGCAATTGCTTTCGGACATCCACTTGGCTGTACTGGCGCGAAGCTCACGGCCACTCTGTTACATGAAATGACAAAACGCAAGCTGAAATATGGGATGGTAACTATGTGCATCGGTGGTGGCATGGGAGCGGCTGGAGTGTATGAGTTACTGTAGGTCTTTCAAAAGAAATGAGGAGGAAGAGGAAGATGGCTAAATGGGTAAAAGAATACCAAAGTAAGCTTGTTTCTCCTGAGAAAGCAGTGAGTGTTGTTAATAGCGGGGATTGGATTGGCTATACTTATGGTGCGAATACATTGCCAGTCTTGGACCGGGCTTTAGCTGCGCGTGCTCCTGAGCTTCATGATGTCCAACTTCTTGCCGGAGTTTCAATGCGTCCTCATGCCGTGATCATGGCTGACCCTACAGGAAAACATTTTAATTGGAATTGTACCCATTTTACAGCTATTGACCGGAAGTATTTAGAAATGGGGAGAGCTTTCTATATTCCGCTGAAGTACTCAGAAGTTCCGCGCTATATTCGCGAGAATGTGCGCATTGATATCCTGATGGTTCAAGTTAGTCCGATGGATAAACACGGAAACTTTAATCTGGGACCTACGGTTTCCCATTATCGCGCGACAGCGGACAAGGCCAATATTATTATTGTTGAAGTTAATGAGGATATGCCAATTGCTCACGGAGGATACGGACATTATCTCCATATTTCTGAAATAGATTACATTGTTGAAGGCGGGCATACTGGAATGCCACAGATCCCCTCAGAGGATACGGATGAAGTAGATGAACAAATCGCTAGGTATGTACTCGAAGATTTAAAAGACGGAGACTGTTTGCAACTAGGGATCGGTACGATGCCGAATGCCTTAGGGCAAATGATTGCTCAGTCCAACTTGAAAGATTTAGGTATTCATACTGAGATGCTGGTTGATAGTTTCGTGGATATGGTTGAAAGAGGGCGTATCTCTGGAAGAAAAAAGCAAATCGATCCAGGTCGGATTGTCTATACCTTCGCAGGAGGCACCCAAAAGCTTTATGATTTTATCGATAATAATCCCCAAGTGGCCGGGTATCCGGTAGATTATACCAACGATCGTGTGATCGCCAGTCTAAATGATAACCTTGTATCAATTAATAATGCTCTGGAATTGGATCTTTCCGGCCAAGTATGCTCAGAAACTGTAGGTCACCGTATGATCAGCGGTGCTGGTGGACAATTAGATTTCGTTGATGCGGCTTATAATTCTAAGGGTGGAAGAAGTTTTATATGNNCAATATGTTGTGACGGAATACGGGATGGTTAACCTCAAAGGTCAAACGACCTGGCAACGGGCAGAGAAATTGATCAGCATTGCCCACCCTGATTTTCGAGATGAATTAATTCGCGAAGCGCAAAAGTTAAAGATCTGGCGAGAAAGTAATAAGATTTAAAAGTAGTCGGCCACATTTCAATTATAATCAATTAGAAGCATCTCATCATATTCATTGAATTTTTGAGATGCTTCTTTTTTATCCATATAGAAAAGTATTGTATTTTGACTCAACAAAATCTTAATGAAAAACTCACAATTAAATCACCTAATTAGCTCAAGAAATATGTATACTAAACTAGGTCATGATAAAGAGTCAAAATAGATCATGTAAGAGAGGATGTTTGGGATGCTTGGTTTTCTAATAGTATTGCTCTGTATCGGCGCCTATTTACGTTGTAAGCAAAATGGTTGTTGCCATGCACATACTCCGAAAAATTCTTACCGAGATGCACTCGACATAGTTCGAGCACGCTATGCCCGAGGAGAAATTAGCAGTGAAGAATTCAACGAGCGCAAAAAGGCCTTAGAATAAGGGGGGAATTAAAAATGATGCACGGAAGTGGATATGTAATGCGCGGGTTTGGCCGTGGATACATGGAAAACGGACAAAACGGGTGGATGGGATTTCTCCCTATAGCTGCCCACTTGATTTTCTTGATTGTAATCGTTGTACTCGCAGTAATTCTTTTGCGTCGCCATAGTTCAAAGGTTCGTATGATGCAAAAACAGAATGATCCCGCTTTATTGATCCTGCGTGAGCGATATGCTCAAGGGGAAATTCAAACCGAAGAGTTTAATCAAAGAAAACAAGATCTTTCCCCGAATTCCCCAGTCGTCAAAAGTTAAAACTGTTACCCTCTCACCTACATGATGGGTCTCGCTAAAGAGATGTGATTGAACGTATTGTTTGATTACATCTCTTCTATTTTAGGGAACGTCCCTTCTCGCCATACGGCATCTAGCCATCTCGACCCTTTGCCATCCCGACACCTTACCATCTCGACCCCTTGCCATCCATGGCGGTGTTCTAACCTCGAACGTCCTGTTCGAGTCCTTGGCTACAGGGACACTAGGCTATCCTTGGCCGTTAT
>PKWS01000253.1:711-2702 GCA_003132105.1 Desulfosporosinus sp. | reverse complement strand
GGAGAGTCCTTGAGCAAACAGGGAATACAGATGATCACACCGGATGAACCTGATTATCCCCCTTTACTAGCTGAGCTGGCGGATGCTCCTCCACTTCTATATTATCGTGGGCATCTACGAGGAGATGCAGAGGTGTTAGCTATTGTAGGTTCACGCCAAGCTACCGCTTATGGAAAAGCTGCTGCACGGGTGTTGGCACGCGACGCTGCAGCTAAAGGAATTGTCATTGCCAGCGGCCTAGCTCGAGGGATTGATACTGCTGCCCATCAAGGGGCACTGGATAGTGGGGGAACAACTTGGGCCTTTCTCGGATGCGGCCTTGACCAGATATATCCCCTGGAAAACCAGCGCCTTGCCAAGGACATTTTAGATAAAGGGGCATTATTGAGTGAATTTACACCGGGTACTCCACCCAATGCGGTTCATTTCCCAGCACGAAATCGCTTAATCAGCGGGTGTTCTCGTGGGGTTCTGGTCGTGGAGGCAGCGGAAAGAAGTGGCGCTCTGATCACGGTAGATTTTGCTTTAGAACAAGGGCGAGAAGTATTTGCTGTACCTGGTCCAATTTTCAGTCCGATGAGCCGGGGGACTCATCATTTACTGCGTCAGGGAGCAAAAATCGTGGAGGGGATCGAAGACATTTGGAATGAGATGCCTGCATGGCCGAAACATGTGGGCCCTGTTTCGATTAACACTAAACTTTTGCGTGAGAAAAAGGAGCTTCCAGCCGGAATGGATCATGGGTTAATTCTTGAGCAGTTAAGTGACGTTCCTCTGCATATTGATCAGATTACGATTCATTCGACACTTCCCGTATCCAGTATTTCGCTGGCCTTATTGGAACTGCAATTAGGCGGAAAAATCATACAATTACCAGGGCAACATTATGTATTAGCTAGAGAGTGCTAGACATACTATGAAAAAGGCGTTAAGATAAGGCTTAGTTTCTGGATGATTATTCTAAAAAGGTNNAATGAAGAATTTTTTTAAGATTATTTGAGGTGAAATTATGTCGAAAACGCTTGTTATTGTAGAGTCCCCAGCCAAGGCAAAGTCAATCAGCAAATTTTTGGGAAGCCGTTATACGGTCAAAGCCTCAATGGGACATTTGCGAGACTTACCTAAAAGTCAATTAGGTGTGGACTTAGAACACGACTTCGAACCCAAATATATTGCGATTCGTGGGCGAGGAGATTTGATTAAGGAATTACGCCTAGCAGCTAAAGGGGCAGACAAAGTGTTTTTGGCTTCTGACCCTGACCGTGAGGGAGAAGCGATTGCTTGGCATCTTTCTCATTTATTAGGGCTTGACCTGAACAATAAAAATCGCATTGAATTTCATGAAATTACCAAAACTGCTATACAGGCTGCACTTAAGCATCCACGTCAGATTGATCTGAACCGGGTGGATGCCCAGCAAGCCCGTCGGGTATTGGATCGTTTGGTCGGCTATCAGTTAAGCCCTTTGCTCTGGCGGAAAATCAAGAAAGGCTTAAGTGCAGGCCGAGTTCAATCCGTGGCGGTACGGATCGTTGACGACAGAGAAGAGAAAATCAGGGCTTTTGTTTCGGAGGAGTATTGGAATCTAACGGCAGACCTCCAATCCGCCGGGGGGAAATTCCTAGCAAAGCTTTTAAAAAAGTCTGGGCAAAAGGTTATCATCGCCTCAAAGGCAGAAATGGAAGCTGTCTTGGATGATTTAGCGGGGAAAGATTATCAAGTATCCGATGTTCGTACGAAAGAAAAGAAAAAGCTTCCTGCTCCTCCCTTTATAACGAGCAGTTTGCAGCAAGAAGCCCATCGCAAATTGGGTTTTTCGCCGAAGCGTACCATGATGTTATCTCAGCAATTGTATGAGGGTCTTGACCTAGGTAAAGAA
Organism: Desulfosporosinus sp.; assembly: GCA_003132105.1. Taxonomy (GTDB): domain Bacteria; phylum Bacillota; class Desulfitobacteriia; order Desulfitobacteriales; family Desulfitobacteriaceae; genus Desulfosporosinus. The sequence goes on along the minus strand of PKWS01000253.1, from coordinate 823 downwards.
GGAACCGTAGGGTTAATCACGTACATGCGTACAGATTCTGTAAAGATCGCCGAGATTGCCCAAGCGGAGGCGAAGGAATGGATTCTGGCCCACTATGGCTTCGATTACTATC
>PKWS01000253.1:0-697 GCA_003132105.1 Desulfosporosinus sp. | reverse complement strand
GGTTATACCGCTTGATATGGGAGCGCTTTATTGCGAGTCAGATGAGTGTCGCAATCACGGATACGTTAACGGTCGATGTGCTTGTGGGGGATTATTTATTTCGAGCCAATGCGGCAACAGTTCGTTTTCCTGGATTTTTGGCTGTTTATGAAGAAGGCAAAGACGAAGAGGATCTAGTCGATGAAGATCAAAGCTCATTGACCCTTTCAGTCTCTCCCGGAGAAAAACTAAAACTTGTTAAACTCCTAGACAAACAACATTTCACGGAACCGCCGGCTCGCTTCACAGAGGCCTCTCTTGTTCGCAAGATGGAAGAGGAAGGGATCGGGAGACCAAGTACTTACGCGCCAACTATTGAAACAATTCAAACGCGAGGGTATGTTGTCAAAGAGGAAAAACAACTCCATCCTACGGAACTTGGAGAGATCGTGATCACTTTACTTAAAGAATATTTTCCAGATATTTTGAATTTGGAGTTTACGGCAAATTTGGAAGAGAAGCTCGATCTTGTTGAAGAAGGAAAGGCTCCTTGGAAGTCGGTGGTTGGAGACTATTATGAGCCATTCTCCGTGACTTTGGCTCAGGCTGAAGAGAAGATTGGGAAAGTCAAAATAGAGGATCAAGTTTCGGAAGAACTTTGTGAACTATGTGGGCGGAATATGGTGATTAAGATGGGACGCTACGGTAAATTTCTGGC
>PKWS01000177.1 GCA_003132105.1 Desulfosporosinus sp. | reverse complement strand
TCATTATTGGCCTTGGAGGTAAAGCTCTTTCGCATGAACATGCTCTTGATACTGCACGGGTCATCAGTGCCATCGACCCTCACTATTTAGGGGCCCTGACCTTGATGGTTGAGCCGAGTGCGCCTTTAGCTAAGGCTATCAAACGAGGAACCTTTCAACTTCTTACCCCCCTCGAAGCCTTAACTGAACTTCGGACCCTGATTAAGCAACTTAACGTCACCCACTGTGTTTTCAGGAGTAATCACGCCTCCAATTACCTGCCCCTCCGCGCAACACTCCCCGATGACCAAGACAAACTGTTGGAGACCCTCGACAACGTCATCGGGAATCAATCGCTTGAACGTCTACGTCCCGAATATCGGCGAGGACTTTAATACAGTTAAATGTGACGCTAATTGAAGCATCTCTTCCACGGCCCGTTCTGTGGAGTGACCCGGTAAAGCGACGGCCGCTTTACTCCGCATTTTCGCGATCTCCTCTGGATGCCTTAAGAAACGGTTTAGAAGCTGTTCCAGTTCCTTCTCGTTACCTGCTATGCACCCTGCACCTATACGTTGTACATAATGTGCGTTTTCTTCTTCCTGACCGGGAATTGGCTTGTAAATAACAAGGGGTAAATGCTTCGTTAACGCCTCTGAAACCGTTAACCCACCCGCCTTTGTGATAATCAAATCAGAAACCGACATTAATTCCTCTACATTATCAACGAACTCGAACCGTATCATGAGGTTTCGGCCTTGCACAATGACCTCTTCCAACGAGAGATACAATTTTTTATTTTTCCCACAAACAACAATTGCCTGGACAGGGATTAGAGAATCTGCGAGTTTTTTGCAGATTCTTTTCGCGCTTTTCAAAACTCCATAAGACCCTCCCATAACTAAAAAGGTAGGAAGATCCGACCTTAAACCTAACTTGGTGATAATATCCCCTCGATCTATTTCCTCTTCGAATTTTGGGCTTACTGGGATCCCCGTCACATGAATGCGTTGCGTTTTGATTCCCCAGGACACTAAACTTTCCTTTAGCTCTGTACAGGCCACAACGTAGCCATCAACACCTTGATGGACCCAATGACTGTGAACCGTATAATCTGTGATTACGGTGATCACCGGAACCTGAAGAAGTTGTTCGAACCTTAGTTGAGCCAGAATCGAAGAAACTGTGGCGTAGGTACACACGATGAAATCTGGTTTAAATACTTGAATGTATTTAAGAAACTCGCTTCGCCCCAGTTGATTCAGGAAATGTTGACTGTTAGATCGAGGTTGTACCTTACCTGTTTTATAATATAATTTCCCCCAAAGTTTTGGGATATATTTAATAATCTCACTATAGATATTTTTTACAATGGTGTTAATCCGTTGATTTAAGAAGTCACCAAAATCCAAATGGATAATTTCTGCGGTAGGATGCTTGATAAGTATCCCTTCAATCACAGCTTCAGCTGCCCGCAAATGTCCGTTTCCAAATGCTGCGGAGAATACGAGAACCCTTAACTGTATCAAAGACTGGCCCTCCCTCTCATCTACAACGACCTTTTCTGACTAATCCTCAATCAAACTGGTCACCTTAACTTTTAAAGACTCCAACTTCTATTATAGGGATATCCTTCTGAAAAGGGAAGAAGATAATCATCCGTAGCATAGGCTGATTATCCTCTTCTCTTTTTCCCTTTATCAACTGCCTGCCTCCAAAAAATCTCTGGAATTATTTTACCTCAAAGACTTTCGGTACCAACACGTTTTATGATCCCTTTGGCCTCGACCTTTTCTAAGCCTAACATAAACAAGGAAAAGATAAACGTAGTAATCCCAATAAACATCCATCCTGTGTCCATACTCACATATGTGAGAGCATACCCCATACCCACTGGTCCTAGGGTTTCCCCAAGACCAAACATAACGGGAATAACGGAATTCATTCTCCCCCGATGGGAAACTGGCGTATGATTGACAATAAAAGGCGTTACGCTTATGGCTAAAATAATTTCGCCGATCGTGAAGGTAAAAGCCCAGAGAAAAACAAACGATAAAGAATGGGTCACTCCCAGCATCCCAAACCCAAAGACATAAAAAAGTCCACCGTAGACCATTCGTCGCATACTTTTAATCTCTTCCACAATCTTCATAACAATAGGGGTAAAGAGCATAACTACCAATCCGTTAAATCCAGCGATATAACCAAAGAATTTCGCGCCGTCCACAGAAAAGTTTTGCATTATTTGCATTGGAAGCATGAACGACCACTGCGCATACGCAAAGTTGTAGCCTAACATGATGATCGCAAAATAAATAAGAATAGGTCTTTTTAGCAAAACCGTTAAGATTGAGCCCTCTTCGCGTTTTTCCATCCTCCGGTTCACATCGATTATGTCCTCTTTTGTTCTCAAGATGGTTTCCTGAACAAAGAACGCAATAAGGCCTAAGGCAATAAGTGCGGTCAAAGCATCGCCTATAAAGACAAGTGGCAGATGGTTTTTATATAACATTCCACCAACAGCTGGTCCTAGTGCAAAACCGATATTCCAGCCCATATAGGAAAGAGCATACGCTCCGTTTCTGGTTTCCGGTGTCGTGAGATCGGCAATCAGTGCATCATGGGCGGGTCTTGCAGTTACCATGCAGGCTCCCGCGAGCATTAAGACATAAACCATCGGCATCGAGGGCTTCATGAAACCGGCCAGAATATAAAAACCTGCTGCCAACCCATCAAAAAGCATGATCACTTTCTTTCTTCCTATAGTGTCCGCCAGTTTCCCACCCACCAAGACTGCTGGCAAATACAAAAGCCCCGAAAGACTGATATAGAACCCTGTCATCTGTATAGATAATCCAACATTCTGGGTGAGAATAATCGTTAGTAACGGCATAACAAAACAACCAAGCGCATTAATGATCTTAGCTACAAAAATAACATAAATTTCTTTGGGCATTCCTTTATAGGGACTAAATAACCTATTCAGACCTATCATTGTAATTCAAACTCTCCTTCGATAACAAAAAGCCACGATCCCCCAGTCATCTTAAAGACAATTGGGTTTCCATGGCTTTAATCAATGTTAGGGGCAGTCTCCCCATAATAAAAAAACCACGAAGTCGTACGACCCCATGGCTTCGCTAATCCAGTTTTTTAAAAAAGCTTAGATCGCTCCACGAAAGCCGCAATATGAAAATACAAAGCATTTGGATTGGTTACGAAAACTTTCATA
>PKWS01000373.1 GCA_003132105.1 Desulfosporosinus sp. | reverse complement strand
GGCCAGTATTCCAGAGAACGTTAATCTGATCATTATTCTGTAGACGTCTCAAATCTATGCCGTCAACGTCTGACGCTTTTTGAAACAGCGGTTCCTGAATATCAGGGACCCCTGTAACCCGGAATTTGATCTTCGCCCCAATAGCCAGCAGCGCCAGGTTATGATAGCCCGATCCTGCCCAGACAATATCCGAACCGACTTGCTCGTTTGTACTGGCAATTATTTCGGCAGCCCGCTCCGCTCCAATACCGAGAGCTTGTTTTAGAGATAGCCCTTGCCTGTTGAACGTCCATGCCCCCCCGGATAGTAGAGAAACAGGCACCCGGGGAATTTCTTGACGCTGAGCTGCCTTGATAATAATCTCTCTTGAATTCATAACAACCCATCCTTCTCTTTACTGAACACCTTTTAGCCTGACAAAGCTGGCTTTGGCAAGTGCCTCTGCATCAGTATCTTTGTTAAGTACCCCGATAGTTTTCATCTCTTTTGCTGCCTTCAACACAGCATCAGCGCCTCCGTCTATAGAGTGTATATAGTTGTAGGTTTTCAGAATTTTGGCATTTAGAGCCGGATCACCAGGTACATATTTTTTGTCCACTTCGATCTGTGCTATTTCCGTTTGATTAGAATTGACCCATTTTGCTCCCTTGAGAAACGCCCGCGTGATCGCTGCAGCTGTCTCCGGGTCTTTTCCGATCAATTTGCCGTTGACGACTAGCAAGCAGCAGTATTCATTCTTAAAAGGTATATCCTTAGCTGAGTTAAAGATGCTCTTAACCTTCCCTTGAGTAACTGTCAACTCTGCGAAGGGATCCGCGACAGAGATAATATCCACCTCACCTTTTTCTAAGGCTAAAGGCAGTTCGGAATTAGGGAATACCTTCCACTCGACATCCTTCTGTGGGTCAAGACCCTCATTAGCTAGTTGCCTAGACACCAGAATCATCGGACCTCCGCCAATCGCCGGTACGCCGATTTTCTTACCTTTTAAGTCTTTAAAGGAGGTGAAAGGGGTATCTTTAGGGGCTAAAACTTGGATGCATCCAGTATGGAGACCGGCTGTAAATTTAATATCCAGACCGGATTCGATGGGCTTGAGCCACTGCATCAGCAGCCCGTCGGTAGCATCAATTTTGCCGGTGGCCAAGCCGTCCTTTAGTGTGTTAGCATCCCCTTTGATCATTTCTGCATCAATGCCTTCTTCTTTTAAAAACCCTTTTTCATAAGCTGCGATCAACGGAGCCTCGCAGGTGTTCCCAAAGTACCCCAGCTTTACCTTTGTAAGCTGCTTAGGTGTGTTAGTTACTTGCGTTCCAGCTCCGTCTGTGGTGGGTTTCGCGGCACCGCATCCCACCAGAGCCAATATGAGTGTAGAAACAAGAGCCAACTGTCCGACTTTCCTTACCTTCTTCATTTCCCAACCTCCACTTTCTTTTTTATTCATGGCTAACCGCCACTAAGACTCTCATTTCCAAAATAAGCGCTAAGTGGCTAAGTCCCTGGATTGAGTTCTATAAATAATAGCTAAGTGATTCGCCTTCTTTAGCAAAATGCAGAATTTCCAAGATCTTGGATCTCAAGAGCAGGAAATCTGGATGGTTTCTTGCCCGAGGCCTTCCTAATGGCACATCAATTACTTCCTGGATTTTCCCTGGTCGAGATGTCATAACAATAATACGATCACTTAAGTAAATAGCTTCATCGATATCATGCGTAACTAGGATCATCGTTGTCCCGCGTTCCTGCCAAATCTTAATAATCTCATCTTGCATCGTCATTCTAGTAAAGGCATCCAAGGCACCTAGAGGTTCATCGAGCAGCAGGACTTTAGGCTGGTTAACCAAAGCCCTGGCCAGAGCAGCACGCTGGGCCATACCTCCAGAGAGCTCATGAGGATAGGATTTCTCGAACCCTTTCAGTCCAACGAGTTTAATATAGTCCATAACCTGCAGCCTTTGGTCACGCGGAATCCCCCTAGCCACGAGTCCTATCGCCACATTGTCATGAATAGTTAGCCAAGGAAAAAGAGTAGGATCTTGGAACACTAAGCCCCGAGTATAGTGCGGTCCAGTAATCCGTTCGGCATCCAGGTAAAGTTCTCCCTGATCCGGGTAGTCTAAACCAGCAATCATCCGAAGTAATGTTGATTTGCCGCAGCCGCTCGGGCCGATCAAAGATACCAATTCACCTGGTCGTACCTCCAGCTTGACATTGTCTAGGGCAACTATTTCCTTGCCGCCGACATCTTTAAACACTCTGCGAATGCCCTGAACTTTGATTGATCCACCCAAACCAATTTCACTCACCATTTAATCAACCCCCTCTGCCAGATAAGCACACGATCTTTTATTGCGAAAATAAGGGTAATTAAACTTGAGAAAATCACGGACACAACAATCAGACTAGCGTAAACTTTACTGTAATCTGCCCAGCCTTGCGCCCAGGTGAGATACCAGCCCAGGCCAGCTTTCACGCCCAGCATCTCAGCGACAATTAAGGTGAGAAAGGATGAACCCATACCCATAAAGAGCCCGATAAATATTGTTGGAGATGCTGCGGGAATAGCTACTTTGAAAATCAGATACTTTTGAGTTGCCCCTAGAGTTTTAGCGACTTCAAAATAGGCATTTTGAACATTTACAATTCCCGAGCTGGTCATTACAGCTACTGGAAACCAAACCGCTATAGCGATGATGAAAACACTAGCCCAAAAACTTGTAGGAAAGACAACTAACGCTATCGGGATCCATGCGATCGCCGGAACTGGGCCAACAACCTTTAAAAGAGGAGAAATCCAATAATTCCACTTTTTGCTCCAGCCCATGAGAATCCCTGCCACTAGCCCGATTAAGGCCCCAATTATGTATCCTGTGAAGAGAAGCCTTAGCGAATATAAAGTACTCAGTCCTAATAAGCTCCAATCTGTAAATAACGCATTCAGTACTTTATCCGGACCCGGGAAATAGGGCAAGGGGAGCAACTTTAGCTTCAGTGTTACAACATCCCAAATTTCCAAGAGCACAAACACTGCCATCAGCAGGGGGCCTTTTTCCGATAATTTTTCGAGCAGCCTCCAGTTTTTAGTTGACAATATAAGTAAGACAAAATAGATAATAATTAACATTTCCAGTAAGACGGGATAGTACTTCGTAGTCGTAAAGCCTTGTTTATTAGGCAAATTAAGATGAATCACCAGATCAATAACTAAAACGATCAGTGGTAGGAAAAACGTCGCATTAAACTTCCTTTGCATGAAGGCTATATTCAGTGCACTGCTTGATTTACCGTTCTCTGAAGACACCTTTCCCCCTCCTTTATTGAATTTCGAACGCCTTTGGTTAACCAATCAGCTTCTTAAATATCATGCTGTCTCCAAAAATTCTAAGGTGCTTTCTAACAATTGCTTTTCCCAAAGGCTGGAGGAAAAGGTATGATCTGCTCCTGGAATGATCTTTAAGCCATGCTTTCCTCTTTTTTCGCCCGCTGCCAGTACCTCATAGTACAATTTACCGTTTTCCGAATCGACTTCAGTATCACCACTACCATGGATAATGAGACAATCTCCCTGGTAGTTTTTTATTTCTTCTAAAGGGTTTGTCGTTCTTAACGATTCAAAAAACTCCTGCCCGAGTTCAAAGCCGTTAAAGTCACTAGAACCCGACTTTATGGTTTTGTTCATCTGAACATATCCTATAATGCCCAACAAGTCTTTAAATGGTCTGGCCACTGGTGCCCACAAAATCAAGCGATTTACTCGATTATCTCGAGCAGCGGTTAATGAGGCTACACAGGCACCCATACTCAGACCTAACACTGTTAAGTTTTCTTTAATTACCGAGGGATGATTATGCATAAAACTGATGGCGTCCTTTGTTTCCATAATCTGGTTGTGCAACGAAAGATCAGCATGATCGCAAGTGCTATCCCCACATCCACTATAATCAAAACGAAGTACTGCAAATCCTTTGTCGGCTAAGGACCGTGCAGTTTTAACAAATAAGCGATGTTGACCGATTTTGTTACCCATGAAACCATGACATAATATGACACCATGTGACTTTTCGCCGTTAGGAATGTGCAATACTGCCGATAGACTTTCTTGTCTCGAATTAATAACAACTTGTTGTTCCAATTGTCTCACGCTCCTTTCCAATTAATCACTCAGCTTATGTTATTTCATATATATCCGATATGATTACTGTGTATTAATTATCAATTTATACTACCGCTTCTTCTTAGAAAAGTCAATACGAAAAAACCAGAGACCCAGTCCTTCTAACGGACCCGATCTCTGGTTTCCTGATAAACCTTAACTAAACTTTAACCTGTTACCTCTATTTGAATGAAACTCTTCAGTGCATCCTCAATAAAATCTGGTAAGACGTAAGACGTTATCCCTTTGAAAGATAGAGCTTGTACCGCTCCCGGACCAATTTGACTTACTAGCACCGCCTTGCAATCCGCCAGTAGTTCCACTGTTCTTGACATCTTGTCCTCATTATGACCTTCTCCAAAGCAAGGTGGATCATTGTTGCGCAATTCATAGAACTCGAATTGGTCATCGGCAACATTAAAAATTAGAAACTGACTTGCTCTACCGAAATGTTCGTTAATGTACTTTCCATCACTGCTCGCTACCGCTACTCTATAAGACATTAAAATTCCTCCTCAATTAATAGCCTTTAGAAAATCTTCAATTAGATCATTAGTCTCCTCTAAGCCCACTGAGAGGCGCAACAAATTATAAGATATTCCAAGCTTATCTCTTTGGGCTGGTGCCATTGCAGCATGTGACATTGTGATCGGGTGAGTAAGAATACTCTCCACTGCTCCAAGACTTACAGCTACTGCAGGCAAGGTCAAGTTACGTAAAATTTTATCCAGAATTTCAGTTTCTTTCACTTTGAAACTGACTACGGCTCCGTAACCTGTGGCAATTTCAGAAAGCACTTTGCGGCCAGGGTGAGTCTCTAAGCCAGGGTAATAAACCTTTTCTACCCAAGATTGAGTTTGAAGCCAATTGGCCATTGTCAGGGCGTTCGTGGATTGCCGATCAAGCCTTATCCCTAAAGTTTTTAGACCTCTTATCAAAAGCCAAGAATCTTGCGGACCTAGTACACCTCCTAAGGCATTTTGCAAAAATCCAATCTTTTCAGCAAGTTCTGGATCTTTTGCTACGACAAGTCCTGCTAAGACATCACTATGTCCGTTCAAGAACTTTGTGGCACTATGAATGACAATGTCTACCCCCAGTTCTAAGGGTCTACAAAGGTACGGAGTTAGAAATGTATTATCAACGATGGTAATAAGGTTATGCCGTTTGGCGATTTTTACAAGCTCTCTTAAATCGCTTATCTTCAGTAAGGGATTGGAAGGAGTTTCGATAAATAAGGCCTTTGTGCTAGGATTTATAGCCTTCTCTACTGCCTCAGGGTCCGAAGAATCAACGAAGCTTATCTCGAGACCCCAGCGGTCAAAAACGGTTGTTAAAGCTCGAAAAGTTCCTCCATATAAGTCTTCACTAACAACCAAGTGATCACCTGGTTTAAAAAGCATGAGGACCGAACTTGTTGCTGCCATGCCAGAGGCAAAGGCGAAGCCTCTGTCCCCCCCCTCAAGCTGGGCAATTAGATCTTCCAAGGCCTTGCGGGTAGGATTACCGGAACGTGAATAATCAAAGTCTCCTGGTTTATCTGGATCTTGATGGAATGTAGAAACCTGATAAATTGGAGTACTTACCGCACCAGTAAAAGGATCTCTGTCAGCTGCTGCATGTAGTAATCGGGTATTAAAACCTTTACCCTTGAGCATTGTCTTCTCCTCCTATCGCCTGTGCTAAATCATCGATTAAATCCTGAACATCTTCGATTCCCACGGAGAGCCTAAGTAAACAGTCGTTAATCCCCAAGCGCTCTCTTGTCTGGATCGGTAAGTCTGCATGGGTCTGGGTCCAAGGATAGGTTATCAAACTCTCTACCCCACCAAGGCTTTCTGCGAAAGAAATAGTTTTAACTTGCCTTAGAACCTTAGGGATAAGCTCTAAAGTCTTTAATTCAAAAGAGATCATACCTCCGAAGCCCTCCGCCTGCGATTTTTGAACACTATGGCCCGGATGTTCTAGTAAACCAGGATAATAAACTTTTTTAACTAAAGGCTGAGTAGTTAGCCAATGTGCAAGTACTTTAGCATTTGTTTCTTGGGCAGCTACACGCAATCCTAACGTTTTTAGACTTCTAATTAATAGCCAGGAGTCTTGAGGACCTAAGACCCCTCCCATAGCATTCTGCAAATAGCCGATTCTTTCCGCGAGTTGTTCATCTTTGACGGCCACCAAGCCGGCAACAACATCATTATGCCCACCGATAAATTTGGTAGCACTGTGAATGACAATGTCTGCTCCTAATTCTAAAGGGCGTTGTAAAATCGGAGTCATAAAGGTGTTATCTATAATACACAAGAGATTTTTTGATCTTGCCAATTCAGACAGGCTCCTAATGTCTGCTACTCTCAGTAACGGGTTGGTAGGCGTTTCACAGAGTATGGCCTTGGAACTCGCTCTTATCACCTCACGAACGCCATCGAGATCACTTGTGTCAACATAAGAGACCTCTAGGCCGTAATTACAAAAGACATCATTCAATAAGCGAAATGTACCTCCGTACAAATCTTCCGTAACAATTAAGTGATCCCCCGATTTAAACAGGGCCAATAAGGTGGTAATTGCCGCCATTCCTGAGGAAAAGGCAAAACCCCCAACCCCACCTTCTAACTGGGCAATCGCCTGTTCTAACACCTGACGGGTAGGATTACCGGAACGTGAATAATCGAACCCTGTACTTTCTCCAAGCGCAGGGTGGCTGAACGTCGCCGAATAATAGACAGGAAAACTTATAGCACCAGTAGAGTCTCTTCTATTCCCTATTTGGGCTAGTGTCGTATTAACTTTCATGGTATGTCCTCCTCTTTTTCATTCTTCGCGGTGCCATTTGAACGACAGAAAATCTGACTGGATAAAGAAAAAATTCTTCCTATATAGGAAGAATTTTAGAGAGCTTTTGACTCAACTCATCTTCCAGGAAACTCCTGCAGGAATTAGCACCACTGCCTCTAAGGCCGGTTGCTGGGTTTCATCGGGCCAGTCCCTCCACCACTCTTAATGAGAATTATTTATTTAATTATTTGCATGATATAACATTGTAGGATCATCTGTCAATAACTTTCTATTCAAATTTACCGCAAGCAAATATTAAAAATCGAACCGACAAAGAGGCGGAAATCCCGATTTCAAAGGATTCCTACCTCTTCTATTATTATTGCAATGAGGTGGTTTAAAATAAAGCTGATTTAGGCTCAATTTGGCTTCCAATATATAACCGCTGTCCCTTGTTCCCGCTCGAGCTTTTCCCATAATTGTCGTATGGACTTAGCAGGTTTAATACCAAGCCTTTCAAAGTAAGATAGAACACAAACAATTGGTTTGTTCAGCGAGTGTTTTTATAAGTTCTTCACCCATTTGAAGAGTTTCATAAGCTATATGCTCCATACCGCATATGTTACAACAATAAATGGAAACTGTCACCATTGAGTTTTGCTTGCTGGCCGGTACACATTCACCTAAGAATTGTTTAGTAATTACTAACAACACTTCCGAGTATTTCGATATGTTTTATGTACATTAGACTAATATAGTTTAAACCTGAAGTCAATACATTTATAAAAAACATTTGAAAATATTTTCTCGGTTCTTGGTAGGGACAGAACCCTTAGACAAGGCGAATGCTGAGCCCGAGCAGAAACTTTGTTCAGGAACGTGGATAGTATAAGCGGCAGATGTTTGGGCACCTATACCTCCGAGTTAGGTGCAAATAAGTAGTTATCAATTGGTTATTGACATCGTTTAATAGAGGGCTATATAATTAGTTAAAACAGATGGGAATACTCGGTATTTGATTGATGGCCTAATTTGTGAAGAAAAACTAGGTAGTTCGGGCATGGAGGAGATATTTGATGTCAGTTAATAAAGAAGTACTTTTTAAACAATTGTCGGATGCAGTGGTCGAAATGGAAGAAGGAACAGCTATCGAGCTTGCTAGCAAAATTGTAGAACAAAATATAGACGCTGTTGAGGCGATTGAAAAAGGTCTCTCTGTGGGTATGGAGAGGGCTGGTCAGCTTTTTGAGGCTGAGGAATATTTCATACCGGAACTCTTGACGTGTTCCGATGCCATGTATGCAGGGCTTGATGTTCTGAAACCCCATATTAAGGGTAGTAACGAGGGAGAAAAGCAAAAGGTTATTATCGGTGTTATTCAAGGTGATACTCATGACATTGGCAAGAACTTAGTGAAAATTATGCTGGAGACCTCAGGATTTGAGGTTATCGACTTGGGCAGAGATATTTCCCCCCAGGAATTTGTAGATAAGGCCAAAGAGGTTGACGCCAAAGTCATTGCTCTTTCCACCTTAATGACAACAACTATGGTTGGAATTGGAAAGGTAGTGGCACTTTTGGAACAGGATAACATTAGAGAAAAGTTCAAAGTTATTGTCGGTGGAGGACCTATTTCCCAAGCGTTTGCCGAAAAAATAGGCGCAGATGGCTATGCGGGTAACGCTACAGAAGCCGTGAAACTTGTCCAACGATTACTGGAGGTGTAGAGTAATGATTAAGGACCAAATGACACCTATCGAAAGAATGACGGCCTATAATTTGGGTGAAAGAATAGATAGGTTACCGTGTGTGCCAATCGTAGGAAATACTGCAGCTCGAGTGATTGGGATTAAGGTTTCTGAGTTTAAAGGGAATGGAAAACTCATCGCCCAAGCTCAAATTGAAGCGTATCGGATGTTCAACTATGATAATATCCGAGTGTTTACCGATCTCTATACTCAGGCCGAAGCGATGGGAGCTAAAGTCTATTATCCTTTGGATGAAACGGCCTACCTTGATGCGCCTGCGATCAACGACATTTCAGAAATTGATAGTCTTGTACCGGCGGATCCGTATAGAGATGGCGATTTGCCTCACCACCTTGAAGCGATGAAAATTGTGCTCGATGAGGTCGGAAAAGAAGTCGCTGTCACTGGCGCAGTCACCTGTCCGTTTACCAATGCCTCCTTTTTAGTCGGTGCGGAAAACTTGACTAGATTAGTGATGAAAAATCCCCAAGCTGTTCACAAACTATGTGAAGTTTCGCTGGAAACAAACCTTAGATATACCAAAGCAATCATCGATGCCGGATGTACCCCAAGCCTAACGGATGCGATGTCCTCTTGCACGGTGATTAGCCCCAAACAATTTAAAGAATTTTCCTACCCTTATCTGAAAAGGCTGATTGATTACATACATTCTCGGGGCAAGAGTGTTACATTGCATATCTGTGGTAAGACCAGCAAAATTTGGGAGCTGATGGTTGAGGCAGGCGCAGATTGTATCAGTATTGATAATGATGCCGATTTGTTAGAGGCTAAGCTTAAAATCGGCGATAAGGTTCGATTGATGGGCAATGTTAGGCCTTCTGAAATAATGCTTGAGGGTAGCTCCGAAGACGTGAGAAATGCTGTCTTTGAATGCGTAAAGAAAGCTCACGACAATCCAAAGGGGTATATTGTCGCTTCCGGCTGTAGCTTACCGACAGAGACTCCGTTTTCCAATATCCACGTAATGCTTGATACCGTGAGAAAGATTGGTTATCCTGTAAAGTTTAAAGCTTGAGATTGGAGGGGAATTGTGTGAGCTCATTGAGTCCAAAGGAACGCTTACTTAGGGTATTGCAAAAGAAAGCAGTTGATCGAGCCCCGGTCATTTGTACTGGGGGAATGATGAATGCCGCGATTGTTGATGTTATGAACAAAACCGGCCATACACTACCCGAGGCTCATCATGATGATGTGCTAATGTCTGAATTATCGCATGATGTTTTTGAACAGACCGGTTTTGAAAATTTTGGTATCCCCTTCTGTATGACGGTAGAGGCTGAAGTTTTAGGGAGTGAAATTAACTTTGGGACACTAGCCTGTGAGCCAAAGATTGAAAAAGAGATCTTTCCCTCTACTTCCAAGGTGGATTTTAAGAAAAAGACGGGAATCGCTAATTCAGGCAGAGTCAACACGATTATACAGGCGGGATATAAGCTATCTCAACAGTATCCGGACATCCCTGTGATCGGGAATTTAACGGGCCCGATCAGTACAGCGGCTTCTATTGTGGACCCCATTACCTTTTTGAAGGAATTGCGTAAGGATCCAGCCAATGCTCATAAGGTTTTAGATTATGTGAGCGATTTCTTGTTGGACTATGCTAAGCTAATGATTGATAACGGTGTAACTTTAATTTCGATTGGCGACCCCACGGCAACTGGAGAAATATTAGGGCCCAAAATGTTTGAGGAATATGCCGTAACTTACCTGAATAAAATCGTAGCCGGTATTCATTCCTTTGGAGCACCAGTCATCGTGCATATTTGTGGTAACATGAACAAGGTTAAGCATTTAATGCCTCGAATTAATTCAGATGCCATCAGTACCGATGCACTCGTTAACCTCAGACTGCTAAAAGAAGAATATCCCCAGTTGACGACGATGGGCAACCTTAGTACTTATCTGCTGGAATTTGGCACACCGGAAGACGTGGAAAAAAGGGCAACAACGCTTGTCCGGGAGAAAGTCAATATTATTTCACCTGCCTGCGGGCTGAGTACTTCTTCGGCACTGGCGAACATCACCGCCATGACGACAGCGGTTAAGGAAAGCAATTATTAAGGAGGAGAAAGATGAGTCATCAAGATAAGAAACTAAGCTGTACGGATTGCGGAACACCCAATTGTTACCGGAAAAAGGGAACCTATCCCCCATTTTGTCTAACCACCAACACAAACAACGAGGAATTTGAAGCAGCGAATAAACTGTATCGATCCGATGAGTTCGTCTCAAAGTTCTCGTTAGCCGCCGCTGAGATTGAAGGTTCCTACTATGGTAAGCTGACACGGGTGGAGGAGATCATCGTCTTTGCCAAGAAAATTGGCGCCAAAAAAATTGGTATTGCCACCTGTGTCGGGTTAATCAATGAGGCGAAAATCTTCGCCAAAATCGTCCGAGCGAAAGGCTTGGAGAGTTATGCCGTAATTTGTAAAGTCGGTTCAACAGACAAAACAGAAGTCGGTGTACCTGAGAATTTAAAAGTTGAGAAGGGCTGTCATGAGTCTTTGTGCAATCCCATCATGCAGGCAGAACTGCTCAATAAGGAAAAGACGGATTTAAACGTCGTCGTGGGTCTTTGCGTGGGGCATGATTCCATCTTTATGAAATATTCCGCAGCCCCTGTCACCACCCTTATCACAAAGGATAGGGTCACCGGCCATAATCCGGCAGCGGCTTTATATACCAGTGGATTTTATTACAAGAGGTTACTTGAGGAAGGCGATATCTAAAAGATGTCTAAAGGATAATTAAAGTAAATTTGGCCAGCGCCAGGCCTTCAGGCGCTGGAGGTCGCCTTAGTTGCACTTATACGTTCCTTCTTGCGTATTCAATGAACTACGATCCGCTTTGTGACTCGCTTATCCCCGAGTTCCTTGAGTTATTGGAAGATTTCTTCCGAAGGGTTCGTATGCAAGTCAAGAACCGTCCCTTTTCCCACTGTTTGTTGAGTACGTCACCTCTAGTTAGTAATAAAAAAGCCGCTCCGAGAAACGCCATAGTTAGTCGGCAACACCAAAATGAGTCCATAAAAGCGGACTTTAAAAAATGAATATTGCATTAAAGTATCAAGTTGTATTACTCATATCGGGTATTTGGTAGCCT
>PKWS01000058.1 GCA_003132105.1 Desulfosporosinus sp. | reverse complement strand
AGGGTTACGCACATAATCCGCCTGATGCGCAGCAAGGGCAGCGGCATTTCCTTTGACCGTTTCAGTCGTTCGGCCTGCGCCGGCTAGGCCACTTAGATCGGTATCGAGGGAATACTGAGGGTGTGGATCTGACGCCACTAAATGCGCGGCTTGTGCCGAATCCAATTCACCGGTTTTGTTCTCGTTGTTATTTAGACGTGCTGCCGAGATCCCCGGAGCCGCACCGTCATTAAACGTAGTTTTTACGTAATCTCCTAAAGCCATATTTCCACCTACCCTCTCGAAATCGTGTCAGTACGCCGGATCGTCCACGACTCTGTTGCGCTCTTTTGCCTACTGTAAAGAATTCTGGCGATACACAACCCAGTGTTCACTCCGGCGACGGCCGTAACCCCTGCAAACCACCCAA
Organism: Desulfosporosinus sp.; assembly: GCA_003132105.1. GTDB lineage: Bacteria > Bacillota > Desulfitobacteriia > Desulfitobacteriales > Desulfitobacteriaceae > Desulfosporosinus. The sequence goes on along the minus strand of PKWS01000058.1, from coordinate 7,234 downwards.
TTTCCTCAGTCCTGAAAGTGTTTGCCTCGGTATCAGCGATGTAAATCTCTGTATAGAGTTTTCCCGGTGTGATGGGATCCACGTTTCGCGAGGTAACAACTTTGCGGAATTGTTCCGCAACCAACTGCGTGTCAGTGTTCGCCAGTGCGGTTGCACCATTGCCAAGAGCCACATATTTAATCTGAGCGTCAGTAATAGCACCTGAGAGCATGTCTCTCAGCGTATTGAGTCCGGCATCGGTAATCAGGTTATGCTTTAGCGGCACGATCTCCTTAACGCTTCCATTCTCCCTGATCTCGATCTCCCATTGGCCTAACCAGTTTGAGTTCTCTTTCATCTCTTCACTCCTTCTTAAGGATAAAGTGTTGCGCCCGGATACAAGGCATCTGAAGGCAATAATAAAAGATGCGAACTTTCGCTCACATCCTCAGCCCAAAATAGCCAACTCGCGTCTTGTATCGGATCCGTCTTTCCGGCAACCTCAGACCAGTTATAAATTTCTTCTTTTGCAATGTACTTCTCTACCGGACCGTCGTCGTCCTGGTACGTCGTTTTCTCCAACTTAGCCAAGCGAGCCGCCATGTCCTTAAGGATATTACTCATGTCTCGCTCGGGGGTATCCAGGGTGAGGTTAATTTCAACTGGTTCGTTAGGCACACTTATATAAGCAGCTTCTTGGATTTTTAAATACTGATTAACGTTAAGGTCCGGAAGCTCAACCTTTATCAATTCGCCCGGCCTATACTGCCCCTCTAAGGGGCCTATCGTCCCACTTACAACAGGTTGGCTATATTTGTATAGGTGTTTATAGCCAAGCTCAAGAGCTAGGTCCTTATCGTCTGTGCTGACGCTTATTGAGTCCTCAAATATCCCGTGTTGACCCTGGGATATCGGTTCTTCAAGGAGTATTCTAATGGGGTATTCGTACTTATAAGATATGGTTCCGGTTCCGCTCGTGCAGAGGTCGGGGATCAACAACTTTTCGTTTGCGTTAATCAGAAAGTCTACCGTTCCGGGGTCTGTAATGTTTTGAATTCCTAAAGTTTTAACTAGTCCGCCGATGGTTACGGTTATCGGAGATCTCGGAGAATAATCCATTTGTACCGCTTGCCCGATCACGCTTATATTCTGCGTATAGAGTTCAGAGATCGCCTTTTCACCTTTAACCCAAAGTTTATTAACAATATTCCTTGAATCCGGCACTAGTACCGCGGTCCCTTGCCTGTACGTCATAGGGGCTAAGACTTTTGGGTTTGTCCTGCTCCCTTGTGGAAAGAAATGTACCGCTAATAGCCCCATATTTCGCCTCCTATGCTGGATACAGGTATTCTGAGGGGTAAAGGGTTTCTGATGGATAGGATACTAGATGAATGAACGTTTCTACTAGCTCAGCCCATCCCGATGGGAGGGAAAGTGTGTCGATCTGTTCCGGAACTGGTTCGTCAATAAAAAACTCGTACCCAGCCAAAGTGGCCAGTTGCTCCATTACATCAAAAAGGAACTGGTCCTGAAACTTTATCGAGATAATTTTACTACAGCTTACGATGCTATCTTGGTTGAACTGTGGAGCGTACTTCGTAAATAGGTCTTTCACGATGTCACTTATCGCCCAGTTAATATACTGCTCCGTAACCATAATCTTTTGAGTGCGCCCGGTATAACAGAGGCCATCTAATTTGATTAACCAAAACGTCCCGTCCAGTTGGCTTGTAGGGTTTAGTACCCAGCCCCTAAAAATATTTCCGTCTTGATTGATCCTCACGTCTGACCCCATCGGGTATCTGTCAATCAGTGTGGCGTCAAAAGTTGAAATCGATATGGAGAAATCGCCCGCTTTCCCCGTCCCTACGTGGTTAACACTGCAACTCGCATAATTAACGCTCTCGGTAACACCTAATGGAGGGGTAATCTCTATTTCCGTCACGGTTACCACTTCCCTCCGGAGGAAAATCCGAATTTGCTGGCGATCTTACTGCTAATGATGTTTGAAAACTCAGTCATACCGTTTGACCCGACAAGAGTCCCTTGGTTAATTACCTGGACGACTAGGCCGCCATTTGCGCTGGCTCCTCCACTTCCGCCCTTCAAACCTATTGTCATATTAGCTGATAAACCTTTAATTGAATCAATAACTTTGTATTTATTAGCATCAATCCCGTTAGCAAGTCCGCTCATAAAGTCGGGCATCCATGTTTCGTAGTCTGCCAGAGGCCCCTGATCCGGTGTGCTGAAATGGAGGAAGCTCCTAATTTGAGCCGCAATATTCATTACGGCCTGTAACAATCCACTCATCGCGTTCATTATTCCGGTTTTAAAACCGTTGATAAAATCTGATCCCCAAGTGAGAGCCTGAGCGGGTAATGCTTTAAGCCAATCAATCGCGGTTGTGACTCCATTTACGATCGCATCCTTAACCCCCGTGATTGTACTCATAACGCCATTTTTCATTGATGTGAACATGCTCGCGCCTACCGCTTGTAGCTTACCTGGTAGTTCTCCGAACCAAGTCATAAGACCATTCCATAAATCTTTTGCTCCGTTAATTATGTCAGTACATATTTGGATCACGGAAGTCTTTAAGGCTGTCCAGGCGTTTGATGCGGCTGTCTTGATACTCTCCCATAAGGTGGCCAAGAATGTCTTTAGACCGTTCCAAAGTGTTTCTGCTTCGGTTTTGATGGTGTTCCATACTTGGGTGAGAGTCGTTTTGATAATATCTAGATACCTTTGGAAAATATCCTTAATGGCCACCCATATGTTAGCAAAATCCTCTTTAAGCCTTGTGAAGATGCTATTTGCATCTTCTTTCAGTTTGGTGAAATTACCCGTTACGAGATCGAGGATGAGCAGGATCACGCCAAGAAAGATAGTCTTGATCGCGTCCCATGTACTCGCGAACATATTTTGAAGATCGTAAAAGATATTTTTTACATCGGCTAGTTGTTTGGAGAACGTGGTTGTTACGAATGTAACTATAGCAGTTACGACATCGGTAAAGAACTGCTTAATGCCATTCCATAGATTCTCTGTTGTCGTTTTAATGCTGGTCCATGTTTCGCTTATCGCAGTACCTAACCCCTTGAAGAAATTAATAACTGCGGTGATAGACTCGCTAACAACTTGCTTGATTACCGCCCATGAATTAACGATGAAATCATGGAAGGCTTTGTTTTTGTTAAAAAGTAGAACGATCCCAGCAACCAACGCCACGATCAATGCTATTACTATCCCTATTGGGTTTGCATTCATTGCCGCGTTTAGTAACCATTGCGCCGCCGCTGATGCCTTCGTTGCAACTGCACGAGCCTTATCCGCTGTGATCAATAACCAAAGATAAATGGTTTCTGATTTGTCTTGTACCATCTTTACAGCTTGAACCACATTGTGGGCTATTAAGGCGACTTTGTTCGCAAGGATATACGCTTCATGGGCTAACCAGACTATGCCCAGCGTCACAAGGCTTCCACGTACAAATTCAATGTTGTCCCTGACGAAAGATAACGCTTTTGTAACAAGACCTAACGCATCGGAGAACCCAGTTGATTTTCCTTTTACATCAATCATTGAACCGCTAAGTTTAGGGAATAGTTCATCGGCAATCTGTCCTATGATCGTGATCCATTCCTTGAATTTACCCGTCACAATAGTTACTACATCGGTTATTACTTGCTTTATTGCAGGCATGTTGTTGTTCACAGCATTGATAAGGCCGGTTAATGCGGGTAGCAAAGCACTCCCGATTATTGAACCGAGGCCGCTGACTTGGTTTTTAGCAATTGTCATTTGCCCGGCAAATGTTTTACCCGCCGCTTCCGCCGATCCGCCAAACTCAGTACCTAATTCTTTTAGGATTATTTTTTGTGCTTCCATAGTCTTGCCCGATTCGACAAGTGTTTTAATCTGTTCCTTTTGCGCATCTGTGAAGTTCACACCGACTCTTGAAAGGGCTGTAATGCCTTTAATCGGGTCCTGTAAAGCCTTCCCTAGCTGAACGGCACTAGACTTCGTATCTTGTCCCAATGCCTGGCTCATGTCGTTTACTGTGGCTAACGCTGCTGGAAATACATCTTTACCTATAGAGGTGAAGGTAAGTAGAAGATTTTCAGTCTCCATGTTTGCGCCCTTGCTAAACGTAGTGAGTTTCCCCTGGGCATCGGCAAGCTTAAGGAGCTCGTCCTTGGTCATACCCGCGGCCCCGCCAGTTGATTTTAAGACCGCGTCCATTTGTGCCATCTTCTGTTCCCCTGCTGAAGCTTTGGAAATCATATCCGATATACCCATGCCCGCACCGATGATTGCACCTAGCTTCAAAGCCACACCCGCGATGCTGGAGAAGGAACTCGTCATGGATTTACCTACATTGGATGCCTTGTTATCGATCGTAGTAAGCTTACTTTCAACTCCGGCATCTTTGAGCAGGATCGTCCCGAACAGTTCAAATATTTGCATTACTCGCTATCTCCTTTCTGGTCAAGAGCTTTAATCGCTTCCGCATCTTTCAGGATTTGCTCCTTGTCCAATTTCACTATGGGGCCTAAAGACCTTGCCTTGAAGGTCTCAAAGGTTACAAAGGTTATTTCTGTCATCCCTGGGTACATCAAGGCATACTCTTTCCATAACAGTTCCTCTATATCTTTCTCATGGGCGTCTATAAGTAACTTGGTTATATTCCGTAATCGCATCTTCGAGGTGCTGCTAATTCCGTAGTGGCTATGCAATAGATTTAAACTCCTGGAGTACCCGATTGCATAGCTTGCTTTAAAAAATCGGTCGCCTCGGCATCCGAGAAAATTTCCTTAATCGTGTTGAGTGTTCTCATGAAGTTCTGGCTCTTAACCTCTTCGATCGTTTTTTCCTCGAAGACGGCTACGATCTCGAAGACTTCTTCTTTAACTTTTGCCGAGTTTTTAAGTACATGTTTGAACAGGTCGATGCCGATCACGTTAGCATCGACATCCTTCTTGCCCTTATTTTTCTCGACAAATTCTTTGCGATAGCTGTCTAGGTCTAATTTGTCATACAGGACAACGACACTGGGCAACATATCAAACGCTTTTTCCGTGCTAAACATAAGTTATACCTCCGCTAATTTTTTCAATAAGAAAGCACCCCTTTACGAGGTGCTTTAAGTGCTTTATCGCTTAGTTATTGACTACTGTCATGGCTGAGAATGTGTCGAGTGCTACACCACTAAGAGATTTAACATCGTTAGCATCAAGCACAGGTTTTGCATAGGCCACTGTAACTGCTTGCCCTGATGTTGGTGGAGTAGTAAGCGTTAACAAGATAGCGTTGAATTGGTTTACTCCTCTTGCTGCTGCTGTTATTACATCTGATACCCCGGCTACTGTTGCTGTGAACCCAGTTAAAGGAACTGTAGCTGCAACTGTGTCATTGAATTCCAACATTACATTTCCACCGCTAATAATTGGTGTGCCAAGTACGCTGAATAGGACTCCATTTACCACTTTAGGGAATCGGATTTCATAAGGCGAAACGGTTGGTGTATTCGGGTCAATAGATGCTGTAAATGTAATAGGTAGGATGTTGTCAGCAGAATCCTTGTTGCTAAACTTTACTCCGTCCGAACTCAAAGCGTTTTTGAGCATGATAATAACGGGCTTCGCCGATCCGCTAATGCGTCCGACTAATGCGATATTATCAATGTAGTCGGTGAGAAGGATTTCTGTCTTTCCCGTGATCACATCGTAGTCAATGCCTGTAGAATCTGTTACGCCCATCAGCGCAATCCTGAGTGTCTCAGCCGTAACCTCGAGCATGTTGACCTTCATGGTTACGTCAGTGCTTACGATCCTCGTTAATCCCTTCACTGTGCCTTTTAAGCCGTCAACTTTTACATCTCGTGTCTTTACAACTACCTGAAACTCATTGCCCCCAGACGTAGCCCCTAGCAACGCCTCGCCGGCTAATCCATAGTTCTTATAGATCGCTCCGGCATCAATCATTAAGTTCTGCGGGGTGGCCGGTGTATATCCAATAGTGTTCTCGCTTAGCAAATTAATCACTCCTTATTTTTCGTAGACTGTGCAAACATACCGGAGTTGTCTGCGCTGAATATGGACGATTGGGTCAGGTATACCCAATCGGTACGGCGTATTCCTGTTAATAGATATATACATACTCGAATCCCCGTACTGTAGACGGTTTAAAGCTTTGTGAATTGCATCAGTTATACCTTCGATCTCGCGAATGTCCGTAGCTTTATCGTCCCAAATATCTACTTCCAGCAAATTGTTGTCGCTAAAACTATTGTTAGGCAAAGCATTCGGGATCTTAATCTCAACATATGGATAAACCTTTTCCTGATCTTCTGACCAGTGGTCCGCAAAGCTCGGGCAGATCGGATCGATGATGCCAGCAAGTAATCCGTATAGTTCTAACATCAAGATCCCCCCATTTTGCTTCGATATAATACCTCTGCCACATTAATGATCTTCGGGATGCTTGCCATTGCTCCAGGTTCCAAGAATGGCTGAGCTTTATGCCCTGATAAACCTTTTTCGATGGTTAAAGCATAGGGTGCAGATTCATTCGCTCCAACATAGACCCCTTCGTTCCCTGGCATGGCTTCATAGACTTCTGACCTTCTCAAATTTCCCGTGTCTACTACCGTTCTTGCTTGCGCCTCCGCAACAACTAAAGTACCTACACCCTCACAAAACTCTTTTTTACAGAGCTTCATGGCCAGCAACACGGCATTTTTATTACTTTTAAATTCCATTAGACCACCTCAAGTGTCATAACTTCAAAGGTATCCCACGAGATGATCTTTTTAACCTCGTGCTTTTCTGCGCCATACATTAGCACAGTGCCTATTTTAATGTCCGCAATGTCGCCAATGAAAAAGCGTTTTGTCGTTTCGATATTGTAGCCATATTGCCGAATAAACAACTCGGTAGAATAAGGCTGCATGTCGCAATCGATGGTTTTAACAAACGCCAAAGCGCCAGGTATAGTGACCCCATTTACTTTGGTCGAAGGCAATCGGTTATACACACCAACACTGTAATCACACAGCATACGGGTCACGCCCTGCCCTGGCCATTCGGATAAACGGAGATGGCAGTAATGCCTTTACACTTTCCTGCAGGCCATCTTCGTATGTTCCTGACCTGCCGCCTTGTCCGAAGCTCTTGACCCCCTCATTGCCCCTCTTGCGATAACACAGTGTCACGTACTCTATTAGAGCATCAGCGTAAACCACTGCAACATC
>PKWS01000337.1 GCA_003132105.1 Desulfosporosinus sp. | reverse complement strand
GTTCTGCACTCACAACCAATCTCTAAGCTAATTACTTAATTTTTAATTCATACTTATTCGGTAAGTTTACTTGGTTTAGGTAATACTAGTCTACCTTTAGGCTGTTGTCAATGGGTATTTAACCTCAATAAAAGTTTCCCCTTGTAAGTATTGTGCTCCAAACGTGTTGAACAACAATTGAATTGAATCGAAAAGTGAACAGGAGCCGCATAGGCCTATTCTTTATAGTAAAACTCTGTATTTATAGTACTCCCCATTTTCGGGTGTACTCCACCTTCAAGACAAACTCATCATCATGGAATCCCTGATTTGCTAGGGCCTTAATGGCGTCGTTAAAATCAAGGGACTCAGTCTCCATCAGAATGTTGTCCTTCCACCCTGTGACTGCCCAATTATCATGTGCTTTTGAAAGAATGTTCATCATTTCCGATATACGATTTAAACGGGTATACATAAACTCGGCGAAATATCGTAGTGATTCCGGCTGGACATCTTTTACCTTAATTATGTCAACCAACGGAGGTTTCTCTCCAAGCAGCCACTCTTTCTTTTCGAAATAATTAAAGATAAAGCTCGCTCTTTGGACACAGGTTTCATTATTTGAATCCATGGCTAAGACTCCTTTGCAAACGATACATTCAATGACAAGTTAGTTTACTCAAGAAGAAGCCTCCGCGCCGAAGGCTTCTCGCGATCGCCTTTAGTCAATTACTTTACTAGAGCCCAGTAACCGCCCATTATTACGACTGAAAGGAGATAACCAAGAGGAACGTTTACTAAGACACCTGTAGTAAACGCAGCAAAAGGTTTCCAACCCACAGAAGTAAGATCTTTGAAACGAGTAGTTAAGCCGATGGAAAGGAAAGTGAAAATAAAGGCCCAACTTCTTAATTCCTTTATTGGAGAAATAATTTGAGCGGTAATTGCTTTTGATGTCGCGGCATCAACACTAGCAACTAAAGCGGTAATAATAAGAGAAGCAACAAAAAATCCTAATACAAATTTTGGAAAACGGGTCCAGATCTCATTGGCTTTCGGTTTGGTTCCATCACTTCTCTTCTCCCATTGTGTGATGGAGATATAAGCCATGATAAAGCACCAAATCCCAACGAACATATCACGTCCAACGACTTTCACTAACGTAAAGGTCTTAATCGCTTGTTCGTTAATGGATGCTGCAGCTGCCATTCCAGCTGCATCGGCGAACTCGGAGGTTCCGATCCATGCTCCGGCAGGTCCAGGAGCAATTCCTAACACTTTTATAAATAGTGGGAGGGCAAAGATCATCACAATAGCCCACACAATGACTAGGGAAATAGAAATCGAAACATATTTCTTTTCTGCTTTAACTGCACCTCCGATAGCAATCGAAGCGGATACACCGCAAATAGATCCGCCCGCTGCGAGTGTAGCAGCGAAACGCTTATCTAATCCAAAGAGACGTGTTCCAGCCCAGTAAATAGTGAGATACGTGGTTACGGCGATAATAGTTGCTTGAGCGAATGCGGCTGGGCCGGATTGCATTATTAAAGTGAAAGGAAGGGTCGCCCCCATAAGTACAATACCAGTTTTAACAAAGAACTCAGTCCGTAAAGAGGCCTCCATAAATTTCGGAAGCTTCACAAAATTTCCTATAATGAGTCCAACCGCAAGAGCAAGAAACGGCGCTTCAAGGTTATATTTTTTCATCACGTCCCATGAACCCGCAACAGTGACGATGAGGCTCATTAAGAACAAAACTGTAAACCCTGGAATGAACTCGCTTAATTTGTGACCGAGAAATTTAACCGCGACGGCAAACAATAGAAGGAAAAATATATATAGGCCAAAGATTGCACTTATATGACTGTTAATATAACTTATTGCTTTGCCAATGTCCGAGTAACTGGGCACGCTGATTGCTACCCATTTCATAAAGGTATTACCAGAGAGCCAAAGTAATATTGCAGCTGCTACTACCCCTAAGCCTAGCCAAACTGCCCAATAGTCTTCTTTTTGCCAAAGTCCGGACCAACCGCCTGATGGTGTGATTGGAGTATTTTTGATAGTAATGCTCATTCGTAAACTCTCCCCCTTTTTAATAAACTATTTTCTCAAATACTCAGCGCAAATGTGACCCAATTCACCTCCCTTGTAAAAATAATACTTTCTATTCATCTAGGGTTCCTTTCACTATTTACCCTAAAAGTAGCAATCATAACTTTTCGAATTGCCTTCAACAAATAAAAAAAAGACCATATCACCTTAATAAGGAGATAAAGCCTCTAGTTTTCTAGTAAGCATTTGTACTCATATTTATCTTTAGCCAGGAAACGTGACAGTTAGGTAGGGAGCCATAATGCCAGAACAAGCTTGGTTATCCAACTAGCTTTTTAAATATCATGCTGTCTCCAAAAATTCTAAGGTGCTTTCTAACAATTGCTTTTCCCACAGGATAGATGAAAAAGTATGGTCTGCTCCAGGAATAATCCTTAACCAATGCTTTCCTCTATTTTTACCCGTTTTCAGTACCTCATAGTACATTTTAGCGTTTTCCGAATCGACTTCAGCGTCACCACTACCATGAATGATGAAACAATCTCCCTGGTAGCTTTTTATTTCTTCTAAAGGGTTTGTCGTTCTTAAGGATTTAAAAAACTCCTGCCCGAGTTCAAAACCGTTAAAATCACTACAACCTGACTCTATAACCTTGTTCATGTGTTCATATCCGACAATACCCAACAAGTCTTCAAAGGGTCTAGCCACTGGTGCCCACAGAATTAAGCGGTTTACACGATTATCTCCAGAGGCCGTTAAGGCGGCTACACAGGCCCCCATGCTTAAACCTAACACTGTCAAATTCCCTTTGATTACCGAAGGGTGATTATCCATAAAACTGATAGCGTCCTTTGTCTCCATAATTTGATGATACAACGAAAGATTTATATGATCGCCAGTGCTATCACCACATCCACTATAATCAAAACGAAGTACAGCAAATCCTTTGTCCGCTAAGTGTCGTGCAGTTTTAACAAATAAACGATGTTGTCCTATTTTATTACCCATAAAACCATGACATAATATGACACCCGGGGACCTTTCTCCGTGAGGAATATGCAATATTGCAGATAGACTTTGTTGTTTTGACTTAATAAATACATGTTGTTCTAATTGCCTCACGTCTCACGCTCCTATCTACATAACTAATAACTCATACCTTATATCATATATATCCTATATGATTACTATGCATTAGTTTTAATTATGATACTGCGTCTTCTTGGAAAAGTCAATATAAAAATTCGTACAGAAAACAGAGATCGAATCCTGCTAACAGCCCGATCTCTGTTTTTTCTTTTCATAAGAAATCCATTGATCGTAAACATCATGGGTCGTCTGCCTGTTGCAACTTTAAAAGAGCCTTGTGAATAATGCATACTCCCAAATGTCGAGCAGGTTCGCTTTCCATAACTCGTCGAACAATTCGCAAGCAATTTCATGAATAGCTTTTGTACAATCAATTGAAGAGAAGATCTTCCTCTGATGCGAAAACTCATTAGTTCTTAATGAGGAGTAATTTTTTAAGAGACTACTCCCTTTACGCGCGGCTATCGAAAGGAATCTGGGGCTAAAATTTCCTTGTTTTCTATCGAGTCTTTTGACAACCGCAATGTGTTTCCCAGGTTGCCCCACATTGTCCATAATAAATGTTGACTCGTAAACTTCAACTTTCTCAAATCC
>PKWS01000035.1 GCA_003132105.1 Desulfosporosinus sp. | reverse complement strand
CTTTTTTCAGAAACCATAGTTATAGTGACAAACGATTCCTAACCTGAAATAAGGGTTTGATGGCAGAAGTATTCTGGCAGTAATTTGAATTATTTATAAGAGGACACTATATTCAGAAAGTTATACTTGACCATTTAGTCATAAGGGAAGATAATAGAATTAAAATAATGAAACGTTGTTTCATTATAAGTGTGAGGCGGATTACTAGCTTGGAGAAGAATAAGAATCGGCCTAAAGGAAGGGGGAAATATCGGTGGGGGTTTTAGAAGAAGTCTATGAAATGCTAAATACGTGTAGCAAGTGTGGTTTCTGTCTTACAGCCTGCAAGACATATAAAGTGAGTGGCTCAGAAACCATGGTAGCAAGGGGAAGAAACCAACTCATTAAAGCAGTAGCCGATGGTAAATTACAGCCAGATCGAGATTATGAAGACTCCATTAATAGTTGTCTCTTGTGTGGAGAATGCGCAATCGCGTGCCCCGGTGGAGTAAGAACGCACGAACTTGTCTTAGCAGCTCGGCGGGATTTAAAACTTAGAAAGGGGATCCACCCTTTCGCAAAATCGTTTGCCTTGAAGACTTTGGCTAGTCCAAGTCGGTTAAATTTTGGGTTTAAAGTATTTCGTGGAATGGGAAAAGGTGTCCTTAAAAGAATTGATGGACTCGATTACTTTCGCGGGGTAGATATTAAAGGAATGCCTGCGGCAAAGAAGGCTTTTCAAGAACAAGTACCCGAAGTGATCAAAGTTCAAAACCCAAAACAACGGGTTGCCTTCTATGTAGGTTGTTTCCTTAATCACTCGTTGGACGGGACGGCGCATTCCGTAGTTAAAGTCCTTACAAAAAATGAGTGTGAAGTGGTTATTCCAAAAGGGCAAGTCTGCTGTGGGCTTCCGCAATATGCCTATGGCGATTTTGAAACAGCAAAAGTTAACGCTCGCAAAAACATTGATCTATTTCTTAGCATAAAGGCGGACGCCATTGTCACAGCCTGTGCATCATGCGGTTCCATGTTAAAGAGAGAGTATCATGATCTGTTCAAAGATGAGCCATCGTATATGCCAAAGGTTGAAGAATTTTCGAACAAAGTTTACGAGTTTTCGGAGTTTGTGGATGGAAAACTCAAGATTGATGTCAGCAAATTGAAAGCCTCAACGGGGGTCAAGGTGACGTATCATGACCCATGTCATAATGTACGATACAATAAAATTACAGAACAACCTCGTAAGATCCTCAGAGCCATCCCACGATTAGAATTTACTGAGATGTTTGAAGCAAATCGTTGCTGTGGAGCTTCGGGCTTGGTACAAGCTTTCTATCATGAAACTGCGACGAGCATTACTCATCAAAAGTGCAAAAACGTACAAGATACTGGCGCAGATATAGTAGCTACCAGCTGTCCGGCATGTATGCTAAGAATTCAAGGCGGCATTAATATGGCTGGGCAAAAGCAAAAGGTTGTACACGTAGCTGATTTACTAGCTAAAGCATATGAAGATTAACAAAAGAGGAAGGGCGGGTAGTAATGAGTAAAGCAATGATTAGCCAGTTAAAGGGGATTGTCGGTGAAAATAATATCCTAGAGTCCCCGTCCGAGATGGCAAAGTATCTTAAAGGTAGCGGAAAACCGACGGCAGTCGTTCTTCCCGGAAATACCGCAGAGGTATCAGCGATCGTTCAGTGGGCCAACAAGCAAAAGGTTAAGATCTCGGTTTCCGGATTGGTCGCGGATACCGAGGGGCTGAACGAGGGTATCGTGCTCGTGATGACCAGAATGAACCGAGTTTTGGAAATGGACCATGAAAATCTGGTAGCCGTAGTCGAGTCAGGAATACTCCATAAGGAATTTTTAGAGAAAGTGGTTGAAGCACGCCTAAATTTCCCGCCAGAGCCGTATGATGTGGAGACCAGTTCAATGGGGGGTTGTTTCGCAATAGGAGATTCCGATTCAAAGTCTTTCCAATTCGGTCCGACTCGTACATTCCTTCTAGGTTTCGAAATGGTACTCCCTACAGGTGAGATCATGGACATTGGGAATAAGTGTATAAAGAACGTATCAGGTTATGATTTTATTCACTTTGCAGTAGGAAGTCAGGGCACCATGGGAATCTTCACCAAATTGATTGTGAAGCTTCTCCCGAGTCCAGAAGCCAAAAAGGCAGTCATCGCGCGTTTTTCCTCCATTCATAAAGCGAACGCCACATTTAGTACCTTAATTAAGAGGAATATCTTACCGACCCGTATCAATCTTCTGAATACCACTTTAGCACAGGAAATCCAGCCAGGCGAAGGTCAACTAGTGATGGTGGATCTCGAAGGATTTACCGAGTCATCGAAGACCATGGCCAATGAAATCGCAGCGGTCATGACACTCGGAGGAGCGAGCGAAGTCAAAATCGTGGAAGAGGCTCAAGAATACGAAAATCTGATCAACGGATGGTTAAAGGTCCGTGCTATGCTCAACGGAAGGCCAGAGAGCGTACTGGAGTTTGCGGTGGGCCCACTCAAGATGGGTCAAGCCTTAACTCAGTTGGAAGCATTCACGGGTGACCTTGGAAGTTATTCAGGCGTAGTGGTAGAAGGGCTACTTGGCTATGTCCGTATTGCCTTGCCGGAGGGAACTGATAAGGAGTCTTTAGCGGTTAAAGTCAATAAAATGGCAATGTCGCTCGGAGGTAATGTTACAGGGTTATTGGGAACGAGACTGAGAACAGAAGTTTACAATGATGCGGAGATGTGGTCTGAAACGACGGGGCTGTTGAACGAAATACGAAGACAGTTTGATCCCAATGGTATCCTGAATCCTGGAGTAATCCTAAAGTAATCCTAATAAGGAGGGCTGAACATGTTAACTCAAACGATTGTCAATCGCTTGAAGGAACTTATAGGGGATAAGAATGTGGTTACGGACAAAGCGGGCATGTATGCCTACGGTTATGACGCCACGCTCTTATCTGGAGAAACCTCAGGTATTGTGTTCCCAACGACGACGGAACAAGTCGTTGAACTGGTTAAATATTTGAATGAACAAGATATCGCCTTGGTCCCTCGGGGTGCGGGAACGAACCTGAGCGGAGGGACAATTCCTACCGATAAGACCGTGACGATTAACTTTAGTCGAATGAACAAGATTCTGGAGATTGACACGGAGAATTTCGTTGCGGTGGTAGAACCGGGAGTCGTTAACTTCGATATGCAGGTTGAACTTGGAAAGAAGGGGTTTTATTATCCTCCGGATCCGGCCTCTTATAAGGCTTCAACGATGGGGGGGAACTTAGGAGAGTGCTCTGGAGGGCCTCGCTGCTTTAAGTTCGGAGTGACGCGCGATTATGTTTTAGGTTTGGAAGTGGTTTTACCGAACGGTAAAGTCATTGAAACGGGTGGAAGGAACTTCAAAAGTGAGGCCGGCTATGATTTGACACGAATCATCGTTGGATCGGAAGGAACCCTGGGATTGGTCACCAAAATGATTGTGAGAGTCTTACCATTACCCGCAGCTAAGAAAACGATGCTTGCCATTTACAACAAAGTAGAAGATGCTTCCCAGTCCGTCTCTGATATAGTCGCGGCAGGTATCGTGCCCACGACGTTAGAAATGCTGGATAACGTCTTGATCAATTCTGCAGAGGATGCGTGCCATGCTGGGTTACCACGGGATGCAGGTGCACTTCTGATCATTGAGGTCGACGGACAGCCGGAAGATCTGGATACGCAAGTGAAAATCATCGAAGAGAATTGTAAGAAGGCCCAGTGCAAGCAATTTACGGTGGCCAAGACAGCCGCTGAGGTCGATCAACTCTGGTTAGCTCGCCGAATTGTTATTGGTTCGGTTTCTCGTATAAGACCGTCTTATTCCTTGCAGGATATTACCGTACCAAGAAGTGAATTTCCGAAAGCGGTTAGCGGCATTTTGAAATGCGCTAAAGACCATAATCTGTTGATTGGGATCATGGCCCACGCTGGGGACGGGAACTTCCATCCGTTGGTCATCTTCGACCAAAGAAACGCGGATGAAGTAGAACGGGTTCACGCGGCCGAGAAAGTAATGTGCAAGATGGCTCTTGATTTAAAGGGTACCATGAGCGGTGAACACGGGATCGGTTTGTTAAAGAAACAATATATAGGTTTAGAGTTTAAGCCCGTAGCACTTGATGTCTTCAGAAAGATCAAACGCAGCTTTGACCCAACTAGTCGTTTTAACCCTGGTAAGATCATCGACCTCTAAGTTTCAAACCTCGAATATCCTTGTTCGAGTCATGGACAGTGCATCGGTGCAACTAAGGCGACGACACAAGACGTTCCTAGCGCCGAATGCACAATTTTCATAATTGATAAAGGGAGGTTTAACAATGGAAGACAGAGTTTTTGCACTTAAAGAACTGGCTCAGTTTGATTCTAATGATCCTCAGAAAGTTATGGTTTACCAGACGGATAAGACCTTAGGCGCAATGTGGTGCTTAGAACCAGGTCAAGAAGTGTTTCT
>PKWS01000424.1:1008-4834 GCA_003132105.1 Desulfosporosinus sp. | reverse complement strand
CTTTTTTTGTAGCTGTGATCAAAAAGAAATCCGAACTGTAGTCTTTGATTGCCATAACTGCGGTAATCATTTCATGCTGGCTTAAATTCAAGAGATTAATAATAGCAGTTCCCTTGCCTACTCTGCTGGCTTCAGGAATCTCGTGAGCTTTCAAACGATACACTTTACCTTGTGACGTAAAGAAAAGAATATAGTGATGCGTCGTAGTGGTAAAGAGATGTTCCACAAAATCCCGTTCTTTGGTGGCCATACCATTAACACCTTTACCACCTCGATGCTGACTTCTATAAGTACTGAGCGGTAACCGTTTAATATACCCGTAGTGGGTTACCGTGATCACCACATCTTCAACTGCAATAAGATCTTCAATGTCCATCTTACTAACATCAACCGTAATGAGTGTCCGACGGGCATCTCCAAATTTGCGATTAATTTCTTCCAGTTCAGCCTTAATAATTCCAATTACCATGCTTGCGGACGCAAGAACCGCCTTCAGATAGGCGATGGTAGTCATCAATTCTTGATATTGGTTTTCTAGTTTCTCACGTTCTAGTCCAGTCAGGCGCTTTAACCGCATATCGACAATGGCTTGGGCTTGTATTTCGCTCAATCCAAAACGGATCGATAAATTTTCTCTAGCATTTGCTTCATTCGAGGATGAACGAATGGTTTCTATAACCTCGTCAATATGGTCAAGGGCAATTCGCAGTCCCTCAATAATGTGGGCTTCTGCCTCCGCTTTCTTGAGTTCAAATTTTGTTCTGCGAACGATAACGTCCTTTTGATGCTCAATAAAATAATAAAGCATATCCTTAAGCGTAAGGGTTCTCGGCTGGCCATTCACGAGTGCCAGCATATTTACTCCAAACGTATCTTCCATCTGAGTATGTTTATAGAGCTTGTTCAAGATGACTTTCGGATTAACATCACGCCTTAGCTCAATCACAATACGCATGCCTGAACGATCCGACTCATCCCTCAAATCGGTAATTCCATCTAATTTCTTATCCCGTACAAGGTCGGCAATTTTCTCAATCATTCTAGCCTTATTGACCATAAACGGAATTTCCGTAACAAGAATACGAGTCTTTCCGGACTTCTCCATGCGTTCTATTTTTGCTTTAGCTCGTGTTTTAATAGATCCTCTTCCAGTTGTATATGCAGACTTAATTCCTTCGTAGCCCATGATAGTTCCACCGGTTGGGAAATCGGGACCCAAGATATAGTTCATCAGATCATCAATGGATAACTCTGGATTTTCCATCAAAGCAATCGTCGCTTCGATCACTTCCGATAAATTATGTGGAGGAATATTTGTTGCCATTCCTACGGCAATGCCTGACGAACCATTTACGAGCAAATTCGGAAATTTTGCAGGCAATACCGTGGGCTCATCTTGTTTTTCATCATAGTTTGGCGTAAAATCCACGGTATCTTTATCAATATCTGCCAACATATAGGTAGCCATTTTGGCCATTCGTAGTTCAGTATAACGCATGGCTGCAGCAGAGTCTCCATCAATAGAACCAAAATTGCCATGTCCATCAATGAGCGGATAACGGCTCGCAAAATCCTGATCCATACGTACAATAGCATCATAAATTGAACTATCCCCATGTGGATGAAATTTACCCATACAATCGCCGACAAGTCGTGCAGACTTACTGTACGGTTTGTTGGGTGTCAGACCCAACTCATGTAGGGTATATAGGATTCGTCGATGCACTGGTTTAAGACCGTCCCGAACATCAGGCAAAGCACGGCTAACAATAACACTCATGGAATAGTCGATAAAGGATTTTCGCATTTCGTCTGCAATTTCGACGGGAAGGACTTTCCCTCCCTGCATTTCATCCGACATAAAATGAGCACTCCTTTAAGTATCTAGATTACGTACATCTTTAGCATAACGGTTAATAAAGTCACGGCGTGGTTCCACTTTGTCTCCCATTAATACCGTAAACATTTCTTCAGATCGTATAGCATCTTCCATCGTCACTTGTAGGATCGTGCGATGTGCTGGATCCATGGTGGTTTCCCACAACTGATCCGGATTCATTTCTCCCAAGCCTTTATAGCGCTGAAGTTCGACTTTTTCTCTACCGATCTTATCTAGGATTTTGGCGAGTTCTTTATCCGTATAAGCATATTGGATGTCTTTCCCTTTTTTAACCTTAAAGAGAGGGGGTTGCGCGATATATATATAATGATTTTCAATTAAAGGTCTCATGTAACGATAGAAAAAAGTCAATAAAAGTGTCCGAATATGAGCTCCGTCCACATCTGCATCTGTCATAATAATCAGCTTATGATAACGTGCCTTACTAATATCAAATTCATCGGAAATGCCGGTTCCCATTGCGGTAATCATGGCCCTTATTTCTACATTTGCTAGTATTTTATCAAGTCTGGCCTTTTCCACATTAATAATTTTCCCCCGTAAGGGCAAAATTGCTTGGAAACGTCGATCCCTTCCCTGTTTAGCAGAACCTCCTGCACTATCTCCCTCAACCAGGTACATTTCGCACAGATCTGGTTCTTTCCAGGAACAATCCGCAAGTTTTCCCGGAAGGGATGTTCCCTCTAAAGCACTCTTACGGCGGGTCAACTCCCGAGCTTTACGGGCAGCATCTCTAGCTCGAGCTGCTTGAACAGACTTATCAATAAACTTTCTTGCAATCGCTGGATTTTCTTCAAGAAAAGTACTTAATCCTTCCCCTGTTGCAGAATCCACAATGCCCCTGACTTCACTGTTTCCGAGTTTTGTTTTCGTTTGCCCTTCAAACTGTGGTTCAGGAATTTTCACTGAAATTATGGCGGTCAATCCTTCCCGGATGTCATCGCCTGATAAATTGGAATCAGCAGCTTTTAGCATATTATTTTTACGGGCATAATCATTTACCACCCGTGTTAAAGCTGACTTAAAACCTGCCTCATGAGTTCCCCCTTCTTGGGTATTAATATTATTAGCATAAGAGAACAAATTTTCCGCATAACTGTCATTGTACTGAATACAGACCTCAACTTGTACCCGATCTTTGATCGTTTCAATATATATGGGATCGGGATGTAAACAATCTTTGCTTTTATTAAGATAACGGACGAAATCCTGAATACCACCCGTATGTAAAAACGTTTCTTGAACGTTTGTTCGCTCATCCGTGAAGTTAATCTTCACACTTTTATTTAAGAAAGACATTTCTCTAAGACGATGTGCCAAAATGTCATAGTCATAAACGGTCTCTTCAAAAATTTCTGGATCAGGTATAAAGGTTATTTTTGTTCCATTATTCTCAGTTGTCCCTATATTTACTAGCTTTGTGGTGGGCTTTCCTTGTGCATATTCCTGATGGTAAACATGGCCGCCTTTTGAGACTTCGACAATTAACCATTTTGACAAAGCATTCACTACACTTAAGCCTACTCCATGAAGGCCGCCCGACACTTTATAAGCACTCTCACTACCACCAAATTTTCCACCAGCATGTAATACCGTTAGGGCCACTTCGACAGCTGGTTTACCAGTTTTAGGATGTATATCGACTGGAATGCCCCGCCCATTATCTATTACAGTAATGCTATTGTCTTCATGTATAAATACATCAATCAAATTGCAAACTCCGGCTAACGCTTCGTCAATGCTGTTATCAACGATCTCGTAAACAAGATGATGGAGGCCACGGCTACTCGTCGTGCCAATATACATACCGGGACGTTTACGTACAGCTTCCAGTCCTTCAAGAACTTCGATTTGCCCTGCATTGTAACTGTCACTAGGATCTAGACAAGGTAACTCTGTATTTTCTAGCAAAGCTGTTTCCTCCCA
>PKWS01000424.1:360-945 GCA_003132105.1 Desulfosporosinus sp. | reverse complement strand
TGTTTCCCGCCCTGCTTTGTGAAAGCGGCTTAAAGCCGAGTTCGGCTACGACGATCGCAAAGGCGTCGGAGCGTGTGATCGCAGACCCTCTGGGCTGGGAACGCGAGTGTTCCGCCCTGCTTATGTAAGCGGCTTAAAGCCGAGTTCGGCTACGACGATCGCAAAGGCGTCGGAGCGTGTGATCGCGAACCCTCTGGGCTTGGAGAAGATGATGAAATACGAGAAGAGGCAGTGAATTCCTTATTAACCGTATCCTCATGCAAAGTCAAGAACTTTCACTTCTCCCTCTTCACTCCTATGCCCTGGACTTATTGTCTCACAAGCGCGTCTTCTCTACGTAATCAGAATAACAAACTCCATGAAAGCGTCCTACCTCAGAAACAAGACGGTGCACATGAAATGTGCCGTCTCCCAAAACCCTCGTTACAAAACGAATTCTCCACTATCTCCAAAGCAGACCTAAACGTTCAAAAGCCAACGTTCCCATCCAATGTACCAAGCCCGGGACGCAGTGTCACACGAGCGCGACGTCTTTACGTAAGCAGACTAGCAAACTTCCGTGTAAGCGACCCCAAATACGGGGCA
>PKWS01000424.1:0-298 GCA_003132105.1 Desulfosporosinus sp. | reverse complement strand
GGTGATAAATAATGTTCTTTATCTGTAATAATTAATGTTTTTTCTTTGCCATTTTCTGAAATATAATTTATTTTTTTCTTACTCTTAATGCGATTTAATAAATTTTCATTATTTTTACCTTCTGTTACAGTTTCTAAATCAATAATTGCAACTATTTTACTCTTTTTAATAAGAACATCACCGCCAAGATGTATATACAATTACCGCTTCCTCCTTATATGTCCTTTTTCCACAAAGTAAAGTGCCCCTGACTCAAGATGGGTCTCTGCACTTGTCATAGTTATTAAAGTTTGAATGC
>PKWS01000307.1 GCA_003132105.1 Desulfosporosinus sp. | reverse complement strand
CAATTTCATTTGCATTCATTCACTTCACGCCGATCTCTTCATCTGTCAGGTAGCAAGCCGGATCGGACTCCCAGAAATTCCCTGTGACTGCTTCCGCACGTGTCCGGAAATTGCCGTTACACATGTCTAGATATTTACAAGCTGCACATCGCCCTTTTAGCAGCGCCTTGCGGTCTTTGAGTCCCGCCATGATGGGATGGGACACATCTGTCCAGATCTCCTGAATTTTGCGTTCTCGTACATTTCCAAACGAGATATGCTGAGTGAATTGGTCAGGATGTACATCTCCCTGAGGATCAACTTCTCCAAAGGCAATACCCGAACGGTTGCCCCCGTTTAGACTAATCAGGCCCTTAATTCTTTCAGCTCTTACGGGATCTTCTTTTAAGGCTTGCACGTACATGTAAACGCCATCGCAATGGTTGTCTACCGTAAGAATTTCCTTTGTCAAACCGCGTTCTTCAAAATCTCGGGTTCTGCGAATAATCGTATCCATCGCCTGACGGGATTCTTCCCGCGTTACATCTTCTGCAATCATTAGGTTACCTCGGCCCGAATAGACCAAATGGTAAAAGCAAACGCGATCAATATTCTCTGCTTCAATGAAATCGAAGATCTTGTCCATTTCTTTAATATTGTGATGATTAATGGTAAAACGAAGTCCTACCCGTTGGTCTACGGCTACACAGTTTTGAATTCCTTGCATTGCCGCCTTAAAGGCTCCTTCTTTACCTCGGAACTTGTCATTGACATCTTCGAGTCCATCAAGTGAGATACCGACATAGGAGATTCCAATGTCCTTTATGCGCCTAGCAACTTCCGGCGTTATCAGTGTGCCATTTGTAGAAAGCGTGGCCCGTAGTCCTTTCGAGATTGTATACTCGGCAAGTTCAAAAAAGTCGGGACGGATTAACGGCTCCCCTCCAGAAAAAAGTAGAACGGGAGATTTGAATTCCGCTAAGTCATCGATAAAACGCTTTGCTTCCTCCGTGGTCATTTCTCCTTGATATTTTTGAGAATCTGACTCCATATAACAGTGAGCACATTTTAAGTTACACGTCTTAGTCGAATTCCATACGACAACAGGACCTGAACCTATAGTCGTTCCGTTTCGTGCACCGTGAGAGTCTTTGTTATATCGCAGGGAGTCTCCGAAATATTCGGTATCAAATAAAAGCTTTGTGACGCTAATCATTTCTATTTCCCTCCAATAATGCTTCAACTAATCCACTGATTGTGTATTGAGCTGCTTCTTTAAAAATCGTTAGACCAAGTTTCTGAGCAGTTGCACTCGTAATAGGTCCGATAGAATAGAGCGAAACATTGTCCAGCAAGGAAACATCTCCTTCTAGAAGCGTTACAAAATTTCGGACGGTTGAAGAACTGGTAAATGTGACCGTATGGATCTCCTTTTCGCGAAGCATCTGTTGCAATTCTTCACGGTTCGCACTACCCATTACCGTCTTATAAACCGGTACATCCCAGACATCCACGCCCATAGCCTTAAGGGATTCTGGCAAAATATCCCGCGCTTCTTCAGCCCTAGCCAGCAATACCCTTTGCCCAGATACTACCCGACTTGCTAAACCTTCAATAATTTTTTCTGCCCGGTACTCTTCTGGCACATAGGCAACACGTAGTCCCTTTTTCTCCAGCGCTGCTTGCGTAGCGGGACCGATAGCAACAACTTTTATGCCCACTAGGTCGCGGACATCTCGGTCTTGATTCTTAAGTTCAGCGAAAAACGCTTCAACTCCGTTAACGCTAGTAAAGATGAGCCATTGAAAACATTTCAGATTGTTAATCGCTTTAATTAAATAAGAGCTATCCGTCGGAGGGGCAATTTCAATCATTGGAAATTCCCAAGCTTCTCCTCCCAACGCTTCAATAGCCTGAGACAACTCGCTCGCCTGATGGCGTGCGCGCGTCACAACGATCCGCTGACCAAACAGAGGTTTCTTTTCGAACCACTGAAGTTTTTCCCGTAAAGAGACGACCTCACCCACTATAATTATGGAAGGATTCGAAAATCCCTGTTTCTGAACCTCTAAAGAAATAGTATCTAGTTGCCCAACGAGCGTACGTTGTTCTGGCCTAGTGCCCCATTGAATAATTGCAACTGGGGTCGTGGGCTTTTTACCATTTTCCATCAGTTTTTGTGTAATTAGGGGAAGGTTTGCCATGCCCATGAGGAAAACCAGCGTCCCGTGCGACTGCGCCAGATGGTCCCAATGAATGGTTGTTTCATTTTTGGTTGGATCTTCATGTCCTGTGATGACCGCAAACGAAGTTGTTAAATCTCGATGTGTCACCGGGATACCAGCGTAAGCTGGAACAGCGATTGCGGAGGTGATACCCGGTACAACTTCAAACTGAATGCCTGCATCAAGTAACGCTTCTGCTTCCTCGCCTCCTCTTCCAAAGACAAAAGGATCTCCCCCCTTTAGACGGGTCACAATTTTTCCTTCTAGACCTTTATCCACAAGTAGTTGGTTAATTTCTTCTTGCCTAAGTGTGTGGCGATCCGGTGATTTTCCACAATAAATCATTTCACACCCCGGGCGGGCTAACGTTAAGAGGCGCCGCGAAGCTAAGCGATCATAGACTAATACATCTGCTTTAGCAATACATTCGGATCCTTTAATGGTAATCAACTTCGGGTCTCCCGGACCAGCACCCACTAAATATACATATCCCTTTGTCAAACTGACCACTCCTATTCTTGAGATCCGCGAGACAC
>PKWS01000162.1 GCA_003132105.1 Desulfosporosinus sp. | reverse complement strand
TAAGTAGGGCCGGAAAAACGCGGGTGTTGTTTAAAATCATTACATCACCATCGGAAAAATAATCCATGATATCCGTAAACTTCCTGTGTTCGATAGTCTGAGTTTGTCTGTTTAAAACCATGAGACGAGACTCATCACGGTTATCTGATGGATGTTGGGCAATTAATTCGGATGGTAAATGGAATCGGAACTGAGATAATTTCATAATTTTAGTACCTTTGGTTGACCAAGTTGAAAAGGTTTGCAAAAATAATACAAAATTAAGTCAAAATCAAGTACTTTGACAACCAAATACTCAATTGCTTAAAGGAGGTATAAGGTACGACTCTTTGAGGGCAGAAGTCAAGGATCCATTTAGTTTATTCATGAATTACCTCATTTTTTTCTTCCAGATCAGCCCAGGTGGAGATTTCATTCATGATTTCTTCCAGTGTCTGAGCATCTTCCACCTTCAATAACCCGTTGCGGGTACGGCGGAGAACGGTCAGATGTCCACCACAGTTGAGGGCTTCACCAAAATCTCTTGCAATAGCCCTGACATAGGTGCCCTTGGTGCAGACGATCCTGAAATCTACTTCAGGAAGCTGAATACCTGTAATCTCAAATTCTGATATTGTAATCTTGCGTGTCTGTAATTCTATCTCCTGATTCTTTCGTGCATATTCGTAAGCCCTCTTCCCATTTACTTTCTTGGCCGAAAACTGTGGGGGCATCTGATCCATATCTCCAATAAACCCGAGGGCAGCATCCCGGATCATATCTTCGTCCAGATGTGAAATGTCAAAAGTCGCGTCAATCTCTTTCTCCAGATCAAAAGAGGGTGTTGTGGCACCCAGACAGATGGTGCCGGTATATTCTTTGATATCGTCCTGAAACTCGTTGATTCGCTTTGTAAACTTTCCGGTACACACGATGACCAACCCGGTAGCAAGCGGGTCCAGTGTTCCAGCGTGTCCAACCTTTAGTTTACGCAAATGAAGTCGCCCCCGGATGTGTGAGCGTAATTTGGATATTACATCAAAAGAGGTCCATTTGTAGGGTTTGTCAATCAACAGGACCTCTCCGTCAGTGANNATGCGAAGTTTAAAGGAACATGCAAAGCGATAAGAATCAGTAATGCCAGACCAACAATGATGCGGTAATACCCGAATATTTTAAAGCCGTGTTTAGTAAGATAGGTGATAAAGACTTTAATGGCTAACATAGCCACCACAAAGGCTACTATGTTACCGATAATCAAAATATGGATCGTATCAGAAGTAAATATCTGATGGTTAGCGCTGTAAAGCTTATACAGTTTAAAGATCGTGGCAGCAAACATAGTGGGTACTGCGAGGAAGAAAGAGAATTCTGCAGCAGCTGTTCTGGTTAACTTTTGGGTCATACCTCCAACGATGGTAGCGGCTGAGCGTGACACTCCGGGAATCATGGAAATACACTGAAAGAAGCCTATTTTTAATGCCTTTGTCCCTGTCATCTCCTGATCTCTCGAAGGTTTGTGAAACCATTTGTCAACAAACAACAAAAGAATCCCTCCCAAAAACATGGTGATGGCAACCGTCAAAACGCTGCCCAACAATTCATCGATGTATTTATCGAGTAAAAAGCCAAGTACAGCTGCAGGAAGAAAAGCGATTAATAATTTTACATAAAAATCGAAAGTTTGAAAAAACCTTTTCCAGTAAAGCACGATTACAGAAAGGATGGCTCCAAGCTGAATGCTAACCGTAAAAGCCTTTGTAAAATCATCAATATTCATACCGAGTATCGACTCTGTTATGATCATATGACCCGTTGAAGAAATCGGTAAAAATTCAGTAATGCCTTCAACAATACCAATTATGATTGCATGTATTGTAGTCATATATTATTATTGTTTAGGCTTTTTCATGATAGCAAAAATCTCGATCACATATCCGCCAAGGATAAGGATGGGAGCCAATGTGAGGCGTTGGAAGTCAAAGATGGCATCATTAAACTTGTTGGGATCATCCGATCCGCCTCCAATCATCAATATAAAACCCAAAACAATTACACCCAGTCCAATCAATAGCAGGCGGTAATTTTCTTTCCCAAATGCAAACATGGGTTGCGTTTCTGAGGTTACTTTCTTTTCTGCCGGAGCAGTCTTATCGGTTTTGATTACCATTTTCAAAAGGGGGTTAATGTATTTTATAATAAATGTGTGTTAAAAATAATAGAGTTCATCCACTTTCATGCGGATATAACGATGAACAGCCAGAATAGTTGATATCCCTGCCAGCAATAATCCGGCAAAGATGACGGCCAGAGCTAAAAGAATAAACGCCACCCAGTCATCGAGCGCGATCAGATCGGGAACCTCGTTCCGTAACATGATCATTAAAGCGGTCAACATGCTAATGGCAATTACTGCGGCTACCGCTCCCTGGGCCAGTCCTTTCAGGACAAATGGCTTTCGGATAAAATGGCTGGTAGCCCCAACAAGCAACATACTCCTGATCAGGAACCGGTGTGAGTAAACAGCCAGCCTTATCGTGTTACTGATCAATGCATATGCAATGACCAATAATAAAAGGCTGAATCCCAACAATATTCCAGTGATCAACGTGATGTTGGCATTTAGTTCCTGCACGAGTGTCTTCTGGTACAAGACTTCTTTTACAGAGGGGTTTGTCATCATCCTGGCAGTAATTGCCTTCAGGCTGTCATTATTGGCATACCTGACATTGAGCTTGACATTGATCGAAGGCAGTAACGGATTGACACCCAGGAAAGAGATAAAGTCCTCTCCAAGATAGTCTTTCATCTGGGCTGCTGCCTCTTCCTTTGTGACGTAATCCGAACTTTTCACAAAATCGGCTACTTCTAACTGCTTTTGCAACTGAATAATGCGTGCTTCATTCACTTCAGGTTTCATGATGACCATAAACCCGATGTTTTCTTTAAGGTGGGTTGAGATTTGACTTGCATAGAACAGGATCAACCCCAGCAACCCCAGCATGAACAGCACTAAAGTAATGCTGACCACCGTTGTAGCATAGGCAGTTCTTAATCTGCCAAGTGTGAGTTTTTCAGCGTGCTTTGTCATTCAGTATCAATTCGGCTACGAAGATACAAAATTTCAATTAATGATTCTATTTTCTTGAGCCCCGAAGGGGCATAATATACCAGCCCGGGGCAACGCCCCGGGTACACCAACATCCATCCCATCCCAGCCCTGAAAGGGCGCAAGAGCGTTGACCCTCAATTATTTCTCCCTTGCAGGGCTAACTTTGGATTGCCATTATGTCCCAGGGCGAAGCCCTGGGCTATTATATAATGCCCCTTCAGGGCTTGGTCAAATGTATGCCCCTTTTCTCTTGAATGGTGCCGGAATTAATTCTATCCAGCCCTAACACGTCTAATAATCGATTAGAATCGCTTAACTTTTGTTAATTTTGCACTTTTAATTGCAATCATTTACTTTTTCTAAGCATAACCTGTCGTAAACATGGACTATAATTTCAGAGATATTGAGCCTGTATGGCGTAAATACTGGGCTGATCATAAGACTTTTAAAACAGACATAGACCGCACAAAGCCCAAATTTTATGTCCTCGATATGTTTCCTTATCCTTCGGGAGCGGGTCTGCATGTCGGCCATCCGCTAGGTTACATCGCCTCCGACATCTACTCCCGTTTCAAACGGCTTAAAGGGTTCAACGTCCTGCATCCGATGGGTTACGATGCCTATGGCCTGCCTGCCGAGCAATATGCCATCCAGACCGGTCAGCATCCGGCCATTACGACAGAAGAAAATATTGCCCGCTACCGCGAACAACTCGACAAGATCGGTTTCTCTTTTGACTGGGACCGTGAAGTGCGTACCTGCGATCCAAAATACTACAAATGGACCCAGTGGACTTTTGTCCGCCTGTTCAATGCCTGGTTCAATGTGAAAAGCCAGAAGGCCGAAAACATCGAAACCCTGATTGCGCTCTTCGAAAAAGAAGGGAATGCCAAGGTAGGAGCCGCCACCGACTTCACAGAAACATTTACAGCCAACGAATGGAATAGCTGGAACGAGCAGGAACAGTTCCGGATCCTGATGAATTACCGCCTGGCTTACCTGGCCGATACCATGGTCAACTGGTGCCCTGAACTGGGAACCGTCCTGGCCAACGACGAGGTCAGCAATGGCCTCTCGGTGCGTGGTGGTCATCCAGTAGAACGGAAAGTGATGCGCAACTGGGCATTACGGATCTCTGCCTATGCCGATCGCCTCCTTAATGGACTCGATAACCTTGACTGGAGTGATTCATTAAAAGAGATTCAAAAAAACTGGATAGGCCGCTCTGAGGGTGGCGCTCTCCATTTTGCCATCAAAGGCCATCCCGGGACGATGGAGATTTTCACCACCCGTCCCGACACGATATTTGGAGCTACCTTCATGGTGTTGGCTCCCGAACACGAGCTGGTAGCTCAAATCACTACTCCCGAATCACGCGAAGAGATCGATGCTTATGTGGCCTGGGCCAAGAATCGTTCCGAACGCGAACGCATGAGCGAGGTCAAGAAGGTGTCGGGCGCCTTCACGGGTGCTTATTGCATCAATCCTTTCAACGGTGCCGAGATCCCCATCTGGATTGCCGATTATGTTTTGATGGGATATGGAACGGGCGCCATCATGGCCGTACCGGGTCATGACAGCCGCGACTTTGCCTTTGCCCGGTTTTATAACCTCCCTATCGTACAGGTGGTCAACCGTCCAGGTGAGACGCCAACCGATCCCTCCACCTGGGCTGAATCGTTCGATACGAAAGACGGCAACCTGATCAATTCCGATTTCATTACCGGAATGAATGTAAAGGATGGAATTAAAGCCATTATAAAGAAAGCAGAAGAACTCAAGATCGGTCATGGAACCGTGAACTTCCGCCTGCGTGATGCCACCTTTAGTCGTCAGCGTTACTGGGGCGAGCCATTCCCGGTTTATTACAAAGACGGGATGCCTTTCATGCTCGCCGATGATCAACTGCCACTTGAGCTTCCTGAAATCGATAAATACCTGCCAACCGAAACCGGTGAACCGCCATTGGCGCGTGCCAAAAACTGGAAGACCAAAGAGGGTTATCCTCTTGAGGTCAACACCATGCCGGGTTTTGCCGGCTCCAGCGGATATTACCTTCGCTACATGGACCCCAACAACGACACAGAATACTTCTCACACGAGGCCGTAACCTACTGGCAGAATGTGGATCTTTATATCGGTGGCGCCGAACATGCCACTGGCCATCTGATTTACTCCCGCTTCTGGAACAAGTTTTTATATGATATGGGACTGGCTGTCCAGGATGAACCTTTCCAGAAGTTGATCAACCAGGGAATGATCCAAGGTCGTTCGAATTTTGCCTACAGGGCGAATCTTCATAAGATGGCCGAATTTTATGTAGAGAATGCAATTAAGGATAAAAAATCAGGATTTGATTTCCAAATCCAATCTAAAAATAAACAGCAGGTATTTGATTTTGAATGCAAAGAAGAAAAACTAATAATTGAAATAACTACGAAGAATTCGCTTAAAAAAGTTCTTAATTCATACAATGCATATAGTGAAAAAGATAAATACAAATTTCTAATTTTCATATGCGATACTTTAGAATTTGTCAATGAAATAAGTGAAATTGAAGAAAAAATTAACGATTGGATCAATGGTAATGAGCTTCTGGTCTTCAATAAAATAAACACAACGTTAACAGGACCACTTCTTATCTCAAAGAACATCAAGGGAAGAGAGCAGTTTGCCGATGCCATCCATGTCGATATTAACTGCGTTCACAACGACATCCTCGATGTCAAGGCATTCCGCAATTGGCAGCCACATCTTGAAGACGCCATGTTCATCCTCGAAGACGGGAAATATGTCTGTGGCTACGAGGTGGAGAAGATGTCAAAATCCAAATACAACGTCCAGAATCCCGATGACCTGATTGAGAAATATGGCGCCGACACCCTGCGGATGTACGAAATGTTTCTGGGTCCCCTGGAACAATCAAAGCCCTGGGATACCAATGGTATAGAAGGCGTATTCCGCTTCATCCGCAAGTTCTGGAAGCTGTTTCATGATGGCGATAACAACTTCAATGTATCAGTAGCAGATGCCACGCCAGAAGAGTTGAAAGTACTGCATCGCACCATTAAGAAGGTACAGGAAGACATCGAACGTTTCTCGTTCAACACGGCCGTGAGCGCCTTCATGATTTGCGTGAACGATCTGACCGACCTGAAATGTAACAAACAGGCAATCCTCGAACCACTGGTTATCCTGATTGCCTCTTACGCACCCCACATCGCCGAAGAACTCTGGAAAATGCTGGGCCACAACGAGAGCATCACCTTTGCCACCTTCCCCGGGTTCAATGAGGCCTACCTGGTTGAGGACACCTGTACCTATGCCGTTTCGTTCAATGGGAAGCTCAGATTCACTATGAGTCTCCCGGCCGATATGTCCCCCGCTGAAGTCGAAAAGACCGTGCTGGCCTTCCCTGATGCCCAACGCTACCTCGAAGGGAAAGCCCCTAAAAAAGTAATCGTCGTCCCGAAAAAGATTGTAAATATCGTTTTGGGCTAAACGAAATAACAGAGGGGTAAATACAATCTGATTTTTAAATAAAAGATCCATCTTTTGATCCTTCCGGCACCACTCCCGGATCACTTTCAGACCATTACCAGACAACTGGTAGATACTCGCTCCCTGTAAAGTACCCTAAGCCTACATGCAGCCTACATATTCCGTACCCTATATACGGAACACCTAGGCTGCATGTAGGCTAAGGGTACGGAACACGTACGGAACGCCTCTTCATTATCCTCCAAATATCTGGTCTGTGTTTTTCCCTCATCCAGGAGTCAGCCTTTCATGATCTTTTCAAGGTCATTTCAAGGTTTTTTTGGTATTTAATAAAATTTCTTTGAAAATGGCTCCCAATGGCTCCCAATGGCACCCAATGGCTCCTTCATAATCCTTGACTTTCAGTATTTAATGTATTACTTTTATGTTTTTACAAACCTTAAAAAATATGAAATAATGGCTATTATTAATGGACCTTTCGACTTTAAGGGCAGCATTGGAAACATGCGCT
>PKWS01000237.1 GCA_003132105.1 Desulfosporosinus sp. | reverse complement strand
CTTGATCCTGGGTAATTGTGCTAGCTGTTACTAGACTATCCAGATGGCTTTTGAAGCCACCTTTAGCTGCACCTGCGTATGTCCGAGAAAACTTTGGAGCATGTACGGAGCTATTGCTTGTCGTGGCGGCATACACAGCCGTTGCCGATAGAAGGGTTGTAATAGCAGTAGCTATTACGATGGCTTTAGTCCTCGATCTCATCATTCTTGACACCACACCTCCTTTATATTTGCAATAACTCTAATATTCTAATAGCAAATTATGGTTATTGCATAATAATAATCTACTACATTTTTGTGCAAAAGATATGTGGTTCATATGGATAAAGTATGTGATCTTTATGAACAATTTGTCAGGAAAGCTTAACTTAAAATTTATCCAATTGTCGAGCTTGTTTGTACCCACCCTTTGCGTGGAACGACTGATCGATTTCAGTAGCCTTTAGAGCAATATAAATCATTTCGCAGACAATTAACAGCGTCGGTGAGGCCTCAAGCAACACCGACGCATATTCCTACGTCCCAGTTTGCTAGAGTCTACCCCGGGGCTACGCCATGGACTCAATGACCATCGTCCATGGTGGAAATAACATTGATTTCGGTATTATTCGAAATAATAAAATAAGGAGGGGTAACGCAAGTGTATAGAACCTATAGGCAGAAACGAAGGAGCAGGAAAACGAAAAATATAGTAGTAGGTCTTCTAACTTCTTTAATATTAATCGCTGTTACCATTGCTATAAAAGGGGGATATGGAAATTCACTAGGGCCATCATTAGCTTATACTACATTAGCTTATCAACCACAAAATATTCAACCCAAAATGGATATAAAAGCGATTCAAACTTCACTTGAAGATGTATTAAAACAATACGAAGAAATCATTAATTCCACTGATAAAACGAATAAGCCGCGCTAGCTTCTGAGGTGGATAAGCTATATTTAACAGCTGCAAGTGATAATACATCTATGAAGTCTTTTGGGGGCCCCTCAAATAATAAACAAATCATTAATGATCTAACTGAAGGCTCAAACTATCTTGCAGCATCACTATTTGAAATATGGTCTACGATGGCGATTTTAGTGTGTCAGAATTAAAAAACAGCAAGGACGATTTAACGCTTGCTATCAAAGACCTAGAACTAGTCAGGAAGATTAAGAATTAACACTTATCCTTGTTCAAATCGGAAATGCATTAAAATAATTGGGGGAGCATGCGGTAAGGCTAATGCACATTAAAACAGTAAGTAGTGTTAATTTATCTTTTGCACCTCAAAATAGAACGGGTTAAGTAGGGAGAGCTATGGGTGGGTGTCCCTGACATAGTACATTGGTACTTCCCCTTTATTTCGTTTCTTCTTGAAATCTTTAGTGATTGTCTTTTGGAGGAACATATCGCCGATATACTTCTCATTT
The DNA here is from genome assembly GCA_003132105.1 of Desulfosporosinus sp. Taxonomy (GTDB): domain Bacteria; phylum Bacillota; class Desulfitobacteriia; order Desulfitobacteriales; family Desulfitobacteriaceae; genus Desulfosporosinus. The sequence continues at coordinate 5,782 of PKWS01000237.1, read as the reverse complement.
TTAATGACATCTCGAATGGATGAAACTGCCCATTTGAGGTTGCCAGAGATGTTTAACGCATCAAGTCCTTTCGCAATTCTGATAGTACCCAGTCCCGAAAGGTAGTCTTTAAATATTCGTTTCACGATGGCTGCTTGTTCTTCATTAATAATCAGGTTGCCATTTTTGTCCTTGTCATACCCTAGAAACCTTTTTGTATTGATCTTAGATTGCCCATTCTTAAAGCGACGCTGGTAAGCCCAGCGCATGTTTTGCGAGATGGACACCAGTTCTTCCTCAGCCACCGAGCTTAGAATGGAGAGCATTAGTTCACTCTCAGCGTGAAGTGTGTTGATATTTTCTTTCTCGAAGTAGATACCAATGCCGATTGTTTTTAACTTTCGCACGGTTTCCAAACAATCGACGGTGTTCCGAGCAAAACGGGAAATGGATTTCGTTATGATAAGGTCGATTTTATCATTCCCGGCATCCTTGACCATGCGCATGAACTCTGGTCGTTTTGCCGCGTTTTTGCCAGATAGAGCTTCATCTGCGTAAATGCCAGCAAAGTTCCAAGCAGGATTACTCCTAATATAGGAGGTGTAGTGTTTCACTTGCGCTGAAAAACTATGTTGTTGCTCGATCTGGTCTGTGGAAACCCTGCAATAAGCACAAACTCTAAGTTTCTTTTCTTCAAGAACTGCTGCTTTAATGGTTCGTATTTTTTTCATGTTACTCCTTTCCGTCACTGTCGCAACCAAGAAGCGGAAGCTAAGTATGCTGGAACATATAATAAAAAAATCATTCCTACACCCAGTAGATTGTCCGGGTGTAGGAATGATAGCTCTGTGTGGGCTTATTAGCAAGTCAATTATTATTTTTTGCGGAGGGCTGATAGCTCTGAAATCAAAAATGGTTCTATTGTTTATTGAACTCTCGCAAATCCATGTGTTGGACGATAGTGCGGAAAGAAATACCCGGATTATTCGAGCGCTAAGTTTACCGCCCCTTTAGCATGAAGTAAGGTTGTATCAAATAACGGCACAGAAGAGTCCTCAGCTTTAACTAATAAACCAATTTCCGTACAACCAAGGATGATACCAGCTGCACCTTCTCTGATTAAATCCTGAATTATCCGTTTGTATCTTGCTCTTGATTCATCAATTATCTGTCCTTGGCACAGTTCATTATAAATTACTGTATTTACTATTACTCTATCTGTTTCCTTTGGAACTAAAACCTTAATTCCTTGAGCCTCCAAAAGCGATTTATAAAAATCCTGTTCCATAGTATATCGTGTTCCCAAAAGGCCAATAGTATTGATTCCATTAAGAAGAACCTGTTTTGCAGTGACATCTGCAATGTGAAGTAATGGAATTCGGATGCCTGACTGAATTTCGTTAGCAACTTTGTGCATGGTATTCGTGCAAATGACAATTAAATCTGCTCCAGCTAACTCAAGACTTCGAGCAGCATCTGTTAGAATCTCGCCAGCCTTTCCCCATTCACCATTTCTTTGACAGTTTTCTATTTCCTCGAAGTCTACACTATAAAGAATGCATTTTGCCGAATGCAAACCTCCAAGCCTCTGCTTAACTTCTTCATTAAGAATGCGATAATATTCGGACGATGATTCCCAACTCATTCCTCCGATTAAACCGATTGTTTTCATTGTTATATCCATTCCTTTCGCTGCGCTCAAGGCACAAAACGTTATGAAACGTGTTGTCTTTGAGCGTTATTTTATTTATCCTACAAGTATAGGGATAGCAGTTAACTACAAACCACGAGGAGGTGAGTGGGCTACTCCAAACACGGAGTGACCGCATTGTTATATGTGTAGATTGCCTTTCCAAGCACAAATAAGTGTGACTTTGAGCACGCAGACTTATCTTTGTATAAACATTACTCGTTTATAGCCAGGCAATCAGTCAATGCTGTCTATCCCTTCAAATCTAGGAAGGGAGATTCTCCTATGGCTTTAAAAATTGTCCATCAAATTTGTTGTGGTATTGACGTCCACAAAACCTTTGTGGTTGCCTGTATTGCTTCGACAAACAACAAGGGGGTTACTAGTTACAAACGCCATCGCTTTTCTACCTATACAAAAGGCCTAAAAGAGCTGTCACAATGGCTTTGTGAAAACAACTGCAGCGAAGTTTGTATGGAGTCTACAGGGAAATACTGGATTCCAATCTTCAACATTCTTGAAGATTCTTGCAACATCACCCTCGCTCACCCGAAATACGTCAAAGCGATCCGCGGTAAAAAAACGGATAATAAAGATGCTCAGTGATTGAGATATATAAGGTACATGGCGTCTGAAGAAATCATCATTGGTCAATGGAGTGGAACCATACGTTTCTAACTCATGCGATCATAAGGTGTACGACGATGAAGAAGCCAAGATGATCTAGGAAATAGCCCGAGGATATGCTGATTCTGCATTAGTCGAAAAGCCTGAGTTTCTTAACGTGGACGAAGTGTCTGTTTAAATGAGAACAAAAAAACACCCACCTTTCAGTAGTGTCTAAGTCTCATTACTCCATGCAAACTGTATTTTCAGACTATTTAGATGGCTAAAGGGAATCACTTTATCGTGTTGTAATCGCCCAACTATAATTCCAGGTGCTATACCTATGCGTTTAGAAAACATTTTTACGCTACCCTGACTAAAGTCACCCACTGAACGGAATCTTGTATACTCCTTCGGAAGAATCAGAAAGTCACTGGCGAAAGCATCTGCCTCAGACTCAGCTTGTTCGTTATCAAATTCTCCTTCTAAGAAAAGTGCTTTCTTGCCATGTCTCAAAATGTGTCCAGATTCATGAAAAAATGTGAACCAAAGATGATCATTAATTTTATATCTAAGACTCAATTGTATCAAAGCTTTTTTAGAATTCAACCACCTAGTTGCTCCGTTAACTCTACATTTCGGAACTTCAGGAACGAATACAACAGCAACCCCGGCACTAGCAGCTAGTTTAGTGATTTCCGGCACAAAAACACTAGGCGACTCTCCAGTTAATAATTTAATATTCGACAGAACTTTCTTAAATTCGGTTGAACTAAATTCATTACATTGGATATCCTGAGCTTCTCTTTCACCTTGTCGCAGCCATGTAGCAACCGCGCTCGGTTCGCTCTTAAATGCCTTAGACTGGCGAAAAGCTGCTGAAGATAATAAATTACCCCAATAATCATTCCACCCCTCTACGGAAGCAACGCCGAAAAAACTGAGCACTTCTTGAAATTGTTCAACCACCTCGAATTGTTTTTTTATCCAACCCTTTACGATCATGTCTTTGACAGGAACTGTTTTTAACCACTCCTGTTGTTCCGTCAAGCGTTCTTGCTCTTCTAAACGCGCCAACGTCTCTCTATAATTATTTTCAAGATTCATCCAAAACCTTGCGGGTACATCCAAAACGTGTTCCAACTGTATAGCGGTTTCGGGCGTAATAGCCGTTTTTCCATTGATGATTTCGCTTATGGTCTTTTTGGGGCGATGAGTCCTTTCCGCAAGTTGCGTCTGAGACATACCCAAAGATTCAATAATTTCAAGCAACGTTTCACCTGGAGGTACTGCATAATCAGGATTATATTGATCAGTTCTTTCATTTACCATGATAATTAATCACCTCCAAAATAGTAATCGCTGTCACTTTTGTCTTGTCAATGGGCATCCCCTTCCTGAAATCATTCGATTTAAATACAAGCCTAAAAGGATGCTTTAGGTCTACCGCAAGTTCCCCATTTCGCCCGCCTTCCAACTCGTGCAATCTTGCTGGAGGCAAGTGGCTAATGTCCGAAAGCACATCGGCGGCCTTTAGTTCAACCATTCTTAGCCGAAGTTTTTTTGCTATTTCAGATCCTAACTTAACAATTGCTACTTGACTTTGGTTGCATACTTTTTCTATTTGTTTACTCTTATAATATATATCCATATTATGCTCCAGTCAATCATTTTGTTAACCTAAAGGGTTAAATTAATTCAAGCCTTAGGATAGAGTACCTTATTATACCTAACTATTCAACACATTTTCCCAAATTCCTGTTGTGTTCCCCCAAAGTAAAAATCCCCCACTAAGAGTGAAGACTCGCGTTTTATCATGCTCTGTCTAGCTTCGGATCTATTTATTCTTAACGCTCAATAAGATGGAGCTTGAATCACCCCTGAATAAATTCAGTGTATGTGTATTCCAGTTTACGAAATACTTAGCGTTTCTCATAACTCTAATCAAAATGAGATTAAGTAAGCCTATAAGCAACTTGTTAAGGAATATCCTCCAGATAAACCTGAACAATAAGGATAGCCTCAGCCATGGATTTCACGGATTTAGCCATGAGGAAGTTCAGAAGATCAATCATATGGAGGACTGTAAGGAGAGCAAAATGCCTAAAAAGAAAGGTAATGGAGAGGGAACTATATACAAGCGAAAAGATGGTACTTGGGTTGGTCAAATTACGGCTGGTCGTGATCCTGAATCGGGTAGATTGAAGCGTCCCACTTTTTATGGGAAAACGAGGAAAGAAGTGGCTGAAAAAATTTATGAAGCACAGGATAAGGTGAATAAGGGCATCTTTATAGACCCATCCAAAATGCTTGTAAAAGACTGGGTAAAAATATGGGCCGAACAATATTCAAAGAAAAAGAACCGTCAAAGTACCTGGCGTGGCTATGAAACATTTATCCGGAATCGTATTGTTCCCGAACTTGGAGACTACAAACTTTCAAAACTCGAACCGTATCATATCCAGCAATTTTACAACAATCTTAAAACCGCACCGAGGCTGGATAAAAAAGAAGGCACAATTTCATCAGGCACGATTGCCAAAATCCATGCCATTCTACATAAATGTCTTGTAGATGCCAGAAGAAACAAACTGATTTCTTGGAATCCAGCGGATGAAACTGATCGACCGCCTATAGAGACCCCCGAAACAGAGATTCTTTCGTCAGAAGAAATGGATATTTTCTTAGAGGAAATAATGAAATACAGATATTTTGCTGGATTCCTCCTTTCCATTGGTTCTGGTCTGCGCCCTGGGGAAGTGCTGGCATTAAAGTGGGCAAACCTTAATTTGAGGGATCGAATTATTTCTATCGAAGAAACGTTAACCAGAGTTTTAGATGAGGACCCGGAGACTAAAAATAAAACGAAGATAATTACTCAAGATGCCAAAACACAGAAAAGTAAACGGACTCTGGTATTAGCCAGAAGACTTACGGCTGCGCTCAGACTCCACCGTATTAAGCAATCTAAAGAAAAACTTCTAGCCGGGAATAAATATACAGATAACAATTATGTGTTTGCCACCGCAACGGGAGGATGCGTGGAATATCGAAACTTTTACAGATCGTTCCAAGCCTGCCTAAAAAAATGTGGCATTCCTCCTGTTAGGCTCTACGCATTGCGCCATACATTCGCCACTAGACTATTAGAAGACGGGGAGGATCTAAGAGTAATACAAGAGATTCTTGGCCATACAGACATTCGGACAACTAATATATATACTCACGTAACAAGGAAAATTAAAACACAAGCAGCAGCCAAAATAGATTCTCATCTGCGAAAAAAGCGGGTTATCCAAACGTAATTGGAACAATTTCCGCAAGTCAAGCGCGTTCATCCTCGGAATTCTGAGGATGAACGCGCTTTAAAATAGGGCTTAAATAGTTCTTAACTGGCGGTACATATACGCCTACAAAAAGAAAAAAACAACGGGTTGCAGTACGGTTGCAGTATTTTACTGTTTTTCAAGATAAATGAGTAAAAGCAAAAACCCCGCAATCGCTTGC
>PKWS01000198.1 GCA_003132105.1 Desulfosporosinus sp. | reverse complement strand
ATTACTGGATCGCGTACGTGCAGCCATGCCCGAGGAGATAACCAATGCTAAATGGGTTTTAAAAGAACGGCAACGAATTTTAGATGAAGCACAAGTGGAAGCTCAGAAACTCATGGAGCAAGGAAAAACATACGTTGATAAGATGGCAGTAGAAAATGAAGTAGTTAAGCAGGCCCAGGCTTATGGAGAAGACATCGTTAGGCAGGCACAAACATTTGCACATGATGTAAAAATTGGGTCCGTCCAATATGCTGATGAAATGCTTCAGCATGTTGAACAGAGTTTGTATGAAACGCTTCAATCTCTGCGTAAAAATCGGGAGGAATTAAAGGAGTTAGCCAAAGAAGCCCGAGAAAAAACAGGTAAGCCTGAAAAAGAGAAGAACGAGTAACTCTCTTCTTTGAGGCTAATTTCCAAAAAAGACTCCCACCTTGACAAGTGGGGGTCTAAGTTTTTACTTTACGACCTAGGTTGACGTACCAAGGCGAGCATGAATAGAAGGGTCATGATAACCATAAAAACATAGGAACTTGAATGCCAAGTATTCCAGAAAAGAACTGATGTACTTGGAACTTGAAGAGCAAGGGACGAAGTGGGTACATCCGCAACCAGGAGGAAGAGTTGGCTTAGGCCAAGGGCAATGATTCCTTGAAGTATTCGAGCAACCACGAACGGAGAGAAACGCAAATCGGTTTCGCTGATAAAACCAGCAACTTGGGCAAACACGGAGAGGCCACTCCAACCCATAAGGAGGGTTAAAAGTGCCACTTGATAATTTAGCTCAGAAACAGCTTGGATTGTCACCTGACATCCTAACGTCATCTCAAAAAGACCATTGAAAAAAGCTTGCAGAAAAGGAATCGGTATTCCCTTGATAACGATATGGACTAGGGCTGCTAAAAATGCGATGACATGCCAGATATTCAATAGTCGGAGGATCACTGAAAAAAAGGCCATAAAACCTGCGACCATAAGTNNAGCACGGTTGTCTTTGGTTTGAACGTCTTTCATCTCTTGCCAAGCCCGTTTGAACGAAGGTAAACGGCTTGAGTGTCGGAGAACAGGTGTAACACGGTAAAAACGAAAGAGGAAACCTACCAACAAATTGGAGAAATAAATAGAACTTGAAAGGATTATACCGAGAGTGGGTTTGCCTAACATGCCAGAGGCGACGGCACCAAACATAAATCCGGGACTAGGGTTATTTGTAAAAGCTAAGAGACGTTCCCCTTCTACACGTGAAATTTCTCCAGCTTGACGAAGTCGAGCGGTAAGCACTGCACCCATTGGAAAGCCAGACGTGAAGCCCATAGCCACAACAAAGGCTGCCTTGCCGGGAAGGTGAAAAACCGGACGCATGAAAGATTCCAGAAGAACTCCGAGGAAATGAACAAATCCTGCCGCCATTAGGAGCTCGGAGAGAATAAAGAAGGGGAGCAAAGCAGGGAGGACAAAACGCCACCATAAGGCCAACCCTTCACCTGCTGAGCTAAGAACTTCCTGGGGATAGATAAACATGCCGAGAGCCAGGAGGCTTAAGGCAAAGACCCGGGCAATGGTGGACATGTACATATCACCTTCCTTCATCTACCTTCTTAATTTATATGGAAGAATGCTTGGACATAGAAGTTGTGGTGGGGAGGAAAAATGTAATGAGCCTTGCCCCAACGTTGTTGTATAGTATTGGCGAAATCTTCTGATATCAGGAGAATAATGACGTAAGGCTTGAAAAAACCCGTAATTTTGTGCTACACTTAAGGTGAGATAACAAAGCAACTAGAATTAAAAGAAATAGCAATTGCAAAAATATAAAGGGGCTTAATTAAATGAAAATTCTTGTTCTTAACTGTGGAAGCTCTTCGCTTAAATATCAGGTGATTGATATGGACACTAGGAATCCTATCACTAAAGGATTGGTAGAACGTATTGGGCTTCAGGGTTCTGAACTTACGCATGGTACCGCTTTACAGGAAAAAGTGGTTATTAAGACAGAGATTAAGAATCATACCAAAGCAATCGAGCTTGTGCTTGAGCAATTGGTAGCTCCTGAATATGGAGCACTTAAAGACTTAAATGAGATTTATGCCATAGGGCATCGTGTCGTTCACGGGGGGGAGAAATTCGCAAAATCCGTAATAATCGATGCTTCGGTCATGAGAGCTCTCAAGGACTGTATCGAGCTGGCTCCCCTTCACAATCCTCCCAATATCGCCGGAATTAAAGCATGTCAGAAAATGATGCCTGGGATTCCTCAAGTGGCTGTCTTTGATACGGCTTTTCATCAAACGATGCAACCTTCTAGTTATATCTATGGATTACCTTATGAGTATTATGAAAAATACGGGATAAGGAAATATGGTTTCCATGGCACATCCCATAAGTATGTCAGTCAACGTGCTGCAGTCCTTCTCAAAAAACCACTTGGAGAGCTGAAGCTCATTAGCTGCCACTTAGGTAACGGCGCATCGATTGCCGCCATCCGCGGGGGTAGATCCATAGATACGTCAATGGGCTTTACTCCTTTAGATGGACTTCTGATGGGAACTCGCTCAGGAGCCTTGGATCCGGCGGTTGTCACTTACATTATGTGTAGAGAGAACCTTGATGTTGATCAAATGAATGATTTTCTTAATACTAAATGTGGTGCTTTAGGGGTTTCAGGGATAAGTAGTGACTTCAGAGACATCGAAGTGGCGGCCAAACAAGGAAATAATCGTGCACAGCTAGCGTTAGATATTTTCGTTCATGACGTCAAGCAATACATTGGTGCTTATGCCACTGTAATGGGTGGGGTGGATGGTCTTATATTTACGGCAGGGGTTGGTGAAAACTCAATGAGCATGCGAGCAGCTATTTGCAAAAATATGAGTTATCTGGGCATAAACCTCGATTTGGAGAAAAACGAGGTCCGGGGCGAAGAAGTTGATGTTTCCAAAACAAACTCACATTGTCGGGTTCTTGTAATCCCGACAAATGAGGAACTGATGATTGCACTGGATACACTTGAATTAACCCATAGGAAGGACACGATGCATCGTGCCCCTACTATTCATCATGGACTAGTAAAGAGTTTCCCTTGACAAAGAAAAATGTGCCAACTATAATAATGAATGTGTATTGGGGTGGATAATATGAAAGTGAATGTAGCCCAGGTTCGTTACAGGGAAGGTGAAAGCGTCCGTTTTGAATTAATGGAAGAATTTTCTTCTTGTGATTTGGGAACAGAAGGCCTTTCATTTCAAGCACCGGTACATGTTCAACTTCAGGTGAACAACACAAACAAAGCGATGCTGGTTTACGGAAACATTCAAACTGAACTTAAAGCGACTTGTGGGCGCTGTCTGGAAACGTACGTAACTCCATTGAGTCTCTCCTTCCAAGACGAATGGGTTTTTCGGGCGCAGGCAACAGAAGATCTGTTAGAAACTGCACTCCTGTTGGACAAAGATGAGGTCGATATCAAAGATCGCATTTTTGAACAAATTGTGTTAGCGTTACCCATGAATTTCATTTGTTCAGAAGAGTGTCAGGGGTTATGTCCAATCTGTGGTGTGAATCGCAATCTGACCCCGTGTCGTTGCGGGGAGAACGTCATTAACCCTCGATTTGCAGCGCTAGGTGAGTGGCAATCCAATGACTAATCAATTTAAGAGAACCTAAAGGGGGTGTAATTTTATGGGTGTTCCTCAACATCGCCAATCAAAATCCAGAGTGCGCAAACGTCGGGCTATGTGGAAAATAACTGCACCAAACCACATTGAATGCCCCCAATGCCATAAACCAAAAATGCCGCATTATATATGCCCTAGCTGTGGGTATTATAATTCTAAGGTAGTTATTGCTGTCGCAGAATAAGGTTTAGTTCGCAAAAACAAAGAACTCTTTTTCAAAAGAGTTCTTTGTTTTTTTGATAGGCACGATGCAGCGTGCCCTCTAATCTATATTCCGTCAGCAATAGACAGGTTTATTTCTTGAAAAGTGACCAGAGATAGTTTATAATTGTGACCAGGTCACAATTAATTAGAAAACAGTAGTATAAGAAATGGTGATATTAGATGGGCTGTAATAGCAAAGAAGAACGCCGCAAAGGATTGGAGGAAGAGCTCTCCAGACATCCGTTCTTTACCGATGATGAGCTTGCGGAAAGGTTTAAGGTGAGCGTCTCAACCATTCGTTTAGACCGTGGAGAATTAGGGATTCCTGAACTCCGGAAACGAACCCGGGCAGTAGCACAAGAAGCGTACTCAACGTTAAAGTCATTAGATGACCAGGAGCTGATCGGGGAACTGCAAGAACTTGTTATTGGCGAGAGAGCCTGTTCAGAGTTGATGATTGATGAGAGCATGGTTTTGACCAAGGCAAGAGTTGCTCGTGGACATTATTTATTTGCTCAGGCAAATTCCCTTGCTATTGCCTTAGTAGATGCGCCTATGGCCTTGACTGGAAGTATCGCGTTGAAATTCATACGACCAGTTCAGTTGGGTGAGGTTGTTGTGGCTGTGGGAAAAGTACTAAAACGAAAGCAGAATAAATATTGGGTCCATGTATCTGTACGCGTTGGTACTGAGGAAGTACTTCGAGGGGATTGGGTACTATTTGCAATAGACCGTTTGGATGCACGGGAAACGGAGATGGAATAGATGAGAATTGCTGTAGATGCCATGGGTGGGGATTATGCCCCAGATGAGATAATAAAAGGAACGCTGATGGCCGCAGAAACATGGCCTGATCTGCATCTTATTCTGGTAGGGCAACAAGAACGGATGCTACCCTTTTTCATAGGCACAAAACCTACTAATGTATCACTTGTTGAAGCGTCCGAAACGATAGGGATGGACGAACACCCGGCGAATGCTGTTCGTAAGAAGAAGGATGCCTCGATTGTCGTTGCGACTAGATTGGTTAAGCTTGGCGAGGCTGATGCTGTCGTGAGTGCAGGTAACACTGGTGCTCAAATGGCTGCTGCACTCTTGGGCTTAGGGCGTATCAAGGGAATCGAACGNNGGAGCTAATCTGGACGCGTCACCAGAACACCTTGTTCAATATGCACTGATGGGTAGCATCTACGCGGAAAAAATCTTAGGAATTCCAAATCCACGCGTTGGGTTACTAAACATAGGAAGTGAGGAAGGNNNATTGGGAATGTAGAGGGACGGGATGTACCCTATGGGCGTGCTGATGTGGTCGTTTGTGAAGGGTTTGTCGGAAATGTTTTGCTTAAAACAGCGGAAGGTTTGGCTGGAGTATTGTTTCAACTGATTAAGGAAAAAATTACTTCAAACATCATCCGCAAGCTGGGTGCGCTTGCGGTGAAACCAGGTTTGAAAGAGATCGCTCAGATGATGGACTATGCCGAGTATGGTGGTGCTCCTTTGCTGGGCGTTAATGGAATTAGCATTATTTGCCACGGGAGTTCGAAAACAAAGGCAATCTTTAATGCCATCCGGGTGGCACGCGAATGTGTTCAAGTGCATTTGATTGAACAGATTCGTGAAGATCTCCCTAAGTAAGTATGATGGTTAGTGAACTCGTTGAGCGTGGAACTCCTACTTATAGAAGTGGGAGTCTTGGAAATAGATAAAGAGAAAAGGGGACAGGTGACTATGTTTAGTGTTGGAATTGTGGGGACGGGGTCATATATTCCTGAAGATGTTATAACTAACGTGGATTTAGAAAAAATTGTGGATACAAACGATGAATGGATCTCCTCGCGAACAGGGATCAGGCAACGCCATTTTGCTCCGAAGGATATGCCAGTTTCAGAACTGTGTTATTTAGCTGGTTTGCGGGCTTTGGAGGATGCGAAGGTAGCCCCTGAAGACGTTGATCTCATCATTGTAGCGACGATTACACCTGACTATGCATTTCCGGCCACTGCCTGTCTCGTTGCGGATCGGTTAGGGGCAAAGAATGCAGCGGCTTTTGATTTGGAAGCGGGATGTACTGGATTTATTTACGGGGTGGCGACGGCTAGCCAGTTTGTAGCCACAGGAATGTATAAAACGGCGCTCGTCATCGGAGGCGAGACGATGAGCAAAATTCTTAACATGGAAGATCGTTCAACGTGTATTCTTTTTGGTGATGGTGCAGGGGCAGCGGTATTACAACCGGTTGAAGAGGGCTTCGGATTTTTAAGTTTCGAATTAGGTGCAGACGGTTCCGGAGGTAAATTACTCTGTCAACCGGGCGGAGGATCAAGGCATCCAGCAAGCTCCGAAACCGTCGAGAAGAAGTTGCACACTGTTCAGATGGCGGGCAGTGAAGTCTACAAATTCGGGGTTCGCATTATGGGAGAGGTTGTGGGCAAGGTCCTTGAAAAGGCAGGTTTAACGCATGAGGATGTGGATCTTCTGATCCCCCATCAAGCCAATATACGGATTGTAGATGCTGCGGTTAAGCGCCTAGGAATTTCTCCAGATAAAGTGATCATAAATTTAGACAAGTATGGTAATATGTCTGCCGCTTCTATTCCCGTGGCCTTAGATGAGTCGGCTAAAGAGGGACGAATTGCAGAGGGAGATACTATCGTGATGGTTGGCTTTGGTACAGGCCTGACTTGGGGAGCTTGTGTATTGAGATGGACGAAAGCAGGGTTAAAGAATGATTAAAACAAGGATTAAAACAAGGATTTGTGAACTGATCGGGATTGAATACCCAATTTTTCAAGGTGGAATGGCTTGGGTGGCAACTGGAGAATTAGCCGCTGCTGTTTCAGAAAGTGGNNTATGGAGTAAATATCATGCTTATGTCCCCGTTTTTGGAGGAAGTCATGCAGGTGATTATAGAAGAACGTGTCCCAGTGATCACGACGGGCGCAGGGAATCCTGGAAAGTATGTACCGATGCTTAAAGAAGTAGGGACAAAGGTGATTCCCGTGGTTGCCTCCGTTGCGTTGGCTAAACGACTAGAGAAGGCAGGGGTTGATGCGCTCATTGCTGAAGGAATGGAGTCTGGGGGACATATCGGAGAAATTGGAACCTTCCCCCTAGTTCCTCAGGTGGTTGATGCTGTGAAAATCCCAGTCATTGCAGCAGGAGGTATTATGGATGGCCGAGGCTTGGTTGCGGCTTTAGCCCTAGGGGCTGAAGGGGTACAAATGGGGACACGCTTTATGTGCGCAGAAGAATGCACTATTTCGCCCCTTATCAAAGATCGAATTATTAAAGCTAAGGATCGTGCTACGGTTATCACAGGACGTTCAACGGGTCATCCGATTCGTTGCTTGGATAATCGCTTTACCCGTGAGATTGATCAATATGAACGAGAAGGGATGGCGCCTGAAGAGATCTCGCAATTGGGTGTCGGTAGGTTACGTCTAGCCATGGTGGATGGAGATATTGAAAACGGTTCAATTATGGCGGGTCAAATCGCTGGAGCGGTTAACCGTGTTGAACCTGTAGCGGATATTATTAAGGATATCATGCAATCTGCAGAACGAGAATTTGAGCGTCTTTCGGCAAGGTTCGGGGAGAGGAGGGCCTAGCATTTGGGTAAACTGGCCTTTATTTTTCCAGGACAAGGATCTCAGTATGTCGGAATGGGAAAAGAATTATTTCTGACTCCTAGTGGGGAGAGAGTACAACAGACAGGTCGCGAGATTCTAGGTAGTAAGTTTATCACGTTGCTCTCGGAGGGGCCGGAAGAAGAACTTCGCCAGACGGCTTGGACCCAACCGGCGATATTACTTGTAAGTGTTGCTGCTTGGCTGAACCTTCGTGAGGCGGGGATTGAACCGGATTATGTTGCGGGGCACAGCCTTGGNNTGGTTAGAAAGCGTGGAGAACTAATGCAAGCAGCCGTTCCAGTCGGCGGAGGGATGGCTGCCATCCTTGGCCTCACGGGTGAGCTGGTGGAAGAAGCCTGCAATCGAGCAGCAGAGCGCGGCGTGGTCGCACCCGCGAATTACAATTGTCCAGGACAAGTGGTTATTTCNNGGAGATGTTTTGGCCGTAGCCTATGCTATAGAGATCGCGAAGGAGTTGGGGGCAAAGCGTGCGATACCGCTCGTAGTAAGCGGGCCATTTCACTCCCGTCTCATGGAAAAAGTGGGGGAAGAACTACAACTGGTTTTAGAGGGTGTATCTTGGAATACTCCACGTTGCCCCGTAATTGCGAACATTGACGCCACTGAGGTCATTTCTCCGGGACGTACGGTGAGTACGTTGGTTGAGCAAGTTAGTGGTGCAGTTCGTTGGGAGCAATCTGTACGCCATCTTCTGGATTTAGGGGTCGATACCTTCGTAGAGTGCGGTCCTGGTAAAATTCTGACAGGCTTGGTGAAAAAAATAGCCCCTGGCGTCAATCTCTTACGAGTAGAAGATATGGCGTCTTTAGAAATGTCACTTGCATATTTGAAGGGGAGTCGTTAAAATGATGCTGAATGATAGCGTGGCCATAGTTACTGGGAGTGGACGTGGGATTGGACGCGCCATTGCTCTAGAGTTGGCATTAGCGGGTGCGAAAGTTGTTGTCAATTATGCTGGACGTGTCGATAAAGCTGAGGAAACAGTTGAATTGATCCGTGAAGCTGGCGGAGAATGCTTAGCCTTTCAAGCGGATGTGAGTCAATCGGCTGATGTTGACCGATTAATAAAAACAACGTTAGACCATTTTGGCAAGATTGACATTCTGATCAACAATGCTGGAATTACACGGGATTCGTTGTTGCTCCGCATGAAAGAGGCGGATTGGGATGCGGTCTTGGCTACTAATCTCAAAGGAGTTTTCCTCTGCACTAAAGCGGTCAGCAAAGGAATGATTAAACAACGATCAGGTGTTAT